>NZ_FOBE01000009.1:0-134383 GCF_900109475.1 Butyrivibrio sp. ob235 | reverse complement strand
ATTATACAGCCAAATAATGCGCTGTTTTACGTTTAATATTTTTTTAATAAAATTTAATAAAAAATGCATAAAAACACACAAAAAAAGGCTGGATGAATAATTCCAGCCTTTTTATCATTCAGTTTAGTTGGTTACGCGGGTGTTTCTCCCTACCTGCTTAAGCGAATGCTTATAATAAGTGCAGATGTCAGAGTTAATTACTCTCTAACAACTACACTTTTATGGTACTAAAAAAGAACACAGGCATATCAGCTGTGTTCCATCATTTTTACTACTTCTTCAAAAGACATATTCCCACCGAAAATATCGAGTGCACTTCCGATGGTGACATCAAGTTTTCCGTCTGCACAGGCTTTCAAAAGGTTAAGGTCATCGAAGTTATGAACTCCACCCGCATAGGTTATGGGGAGTTTCCCCCAACCGCCAAGCATGGTTGCAAGTTCCTCTTCTATACCGGACTGCTTTCCTTCCACATCGACTGCATGGACAAGAAATTCATCGCAGTAGTTCGAAAGCTCATCCATAGTTTCATTTGTCACAGCAACATCAGTCATCTTCTGCCATCTGTCTGTCACGATGTAGTAGTTTTGTTCGGAACTATCAGTATTCGTCCCCTTTCGACAGCTAAGATCGAGTACCAGGTGCTCTTTTCCAACTTCCCGAAGGAGCTTTTTAAGGTTCTCGTAATTGATTTTTCCGTCCTTAAAAACATAGCTTGTCACGATGACATGCGAAGCTCCTGCGTCAAGGAATCTCCAGGCATTTTCAGCGGTTATTCCTCCGCCCACCTGCAGATAGCCCGGTGTCTCGGAGAGCGCGGAAAGCGCCTGCCCCACGGATGCTTCGTAATATGGGCTGTCAGCTGCATTCAGGACTATTATGTGTCCTCCCCGCAGCCCTTTTTCCTTATAAAGGCGCGCAAAAAAAGCAGCATCCTGCTCTGACACGAAGTTCTCTTTTGCCAAGTCCCCCGTGTCGCGCAGACTGCTGCCTACAATCTGTTTAACCTGTCCGTTATGTATATCAATGCAAGGTCTAAATCTCATTTTGTCCTCATTTATGCGAAAGTTGTGCTTAAGATCTGTCACCCGATAACATCGCTCATGTCATACATTCCTGCGCTCTTTCCGGCAAGGAACTTAGCTGCCTCAATGGCACCCTTTGCAAAAACGCTTCGTGAATAAGCTCTGTGAGAAAGAGTTATAACCTCATCAGTTCCCGCAAAGATCACATCATGGTCTCCGACGATGGTGCCACCTCGAACTGCAGAAATACCGATTTCCTTCTTAGGTCTCTTCTCACGTCTGGTGCTTCTGTCGTATACATACTCGCACTTTTCAGTAAGTGAATCGTTAACGGAATCTGCGAGTGCCAGTGCTGTTCCGCTGGGAGCATCAAGCTTCTGGTTGTGGTGTTTTTCAACTATCTCGATGTCAAAACCGGCTGCGTCAAGTACAGGTGAAATATCCTTCAGTACCTTCATAAGCATGTTGATACCTACAGACATGTTAGCCGATTTTAAGATTGCAATTTTGCCTGAAGTGCTCTGAACATTAGCAAGCTGCGCTTCCGAAAGTCCGGTCGTGCAAAGTACTACCGGTAGGTTCTTACCGGCGCATACCTCAAGAAGCTTATCAACAGCCGATGCATTGGAGAAATCGATTACCACATCAGCGTCCACATCGCATTTTTCTATAGAATCGAATACAGGAAAACTGTAAGAATTTTCCCCATAGGCATCAACACCTGCTACGATCTCGATATTTTCATCTGCCCCTGCAAGGTCGACAATTACATGACCCATACGGCCATTGCAGCCGTGCATAATTGCTTTAATCATACTTTGTCCTTTCTCCCCTTATCCCAAGAATTTCTTCAGTTCCTTCTCAAGAACAACTCTGTTCTTCTCAGTCATAGTTGTGAGAGGAAGACGAAGCGGACCTGCCTTGAAGCCGATCATCTCGAGTGCTGCCTTAACCGGAATTGGATTAACCTCTGAGAAAAGTGCATCAATAAGAGGAAGTGCCTCGAGCTGAATCTTAGCAGCTCCTGCGAAGTCTCCGTCCAGAGCCTTCTGACACATGTCATGAGTCTGTCTGGGTGCAACGTTTGACAGTACTGAAATAACACCGAGTCCGCCAAGTGACATGATCGGAACAACTAGTCCGTCCTCACCTGAATACAGATCGATACATCCGTCAGCGAGCTGCATCATCTTGGTAGTCTGAGCAAGATTACCTGCAGCATCCTTGATACCAACGATATTATCAACGTCCTTGCACATTCGAACCGCTGTCTCGGGTAGAATGTTGCAGCCTGTACGGCTGGGCACGTTGTAAAGGATTATCGGAATATCAACAGCCTTAGCAACTGCAGTAAAGTGCTGAACGAGTCCGTCCTGAGTTGCTTTGTTGTAATAAGGAGTTACTGAAAGGATCGCGTCCGCGCCTGCCTTAGCAGCATCAACCGAAAGATCGATTGCAGTCTTAGTGCAGTTCGATCCTGCTCCTGCAATTACGGGAACTCTCTTATTTACATATTCGATGCAGAACCTTGATACCTCCATGTGCTCTTCTTCTGTCATGGTAGCGCTCTCACCTGTTGTTCCGCACACGATGATAGCATCGGTTCCGTTCTCAATCTGAAAATCAATCAGTCTCTTGAATTCATCATAATTAACCGATCCGTCTTCATAAAATGGAGTTGCAATAGCAACACCTGCACCTTTAAATACTGCCATAAAGTTGTCTCCTTTACTTTCTTGAATATCTACTAAAATAGAATTTCGCTTGCGAAATTCTTGCGCCGAGCGCAGTTGCTGAAAGCAACAAATTCATTATGCGCGAGTGTGCATCCCGCGGAGCGCCTTTTTCAAATGTATAACATTTGAAAAAGAGCTAACTCATCGCAAAGAGAGTTAGCTCCATAATAATCATCACCAAAATAAATTAGTGCGATAGCTCCCCATCTTGCGATGACAGTCATACAGCTCTTAACTGTATGCCCAGGTATAAACCCTGCAGGCGGGCTCATCCTTCGGCGTATTGTCCTTTCGGAATTCCTCACCTGCGCCTGTCGCATCAGAATTCTTACTGATAGAATACGCAACCTCTATCTGAATCTTGTATGTCATAATAACACTAGCGCAGTGCAGTGTCAACGTGATGAATTAAATTAAAACGAACTTATTTCATGCCCTCCCAGAATCTGTCGTGCTCCGTAAACCTCACCGTATCCTCCTCCGTGATCTCGGCCTTCGGCTTTTTCTCCTTTGTTCCGGTCTGCTCCATCTGGAGTTCTCCTTCTGAGGGGCTCTTGTACACGTCCTCGTGTTCCCCGAATATCTTATCTATAATCACCATGCTTTCTACCTCCTGGTTTTAGAATTTTTAACACATCTTCATATAGATAATCATTCTCTCGTCTCTATTCGCTTATAAATATTATATCATTTGCCTTATGAAAATTGAACTCTCCAGGATTATTTTTCATCAAAAAGAGGGGTGGAAAAATATCTCTCAGCGGTATCCGGAAGTATGGTAACTACTGTCTTCCCCTTTCCGAGTTTCTTCGCAAGTTTAACTGCCGCAGCTACATTTGTTCCGCTTGAAATTCCGCACATTATCCCTTCTTCTCTGGCAAGTCTCTGAGCCATGCCAATGGCTTCCTCGTCCGTAATAATGGAGATATTGTTGTAAATAGACTGATCCAGGATATCGGGTATTATGCCGTCACCTATTCCCATCTGAAGGTGTGTTCCAATATTACCTCCCGCGAGAATTGCGGCATTTTCAGGCTCTGCCGCCCAGATTTCTATAAAAGGATACTGCGCCTTTAGTACTTCACCGATTCCCGTAATGGTTCCGCCGGTGCCTATTCCTGAGCAGAAGCCGTGTATCGGTTTTTCAACCTGTGCCATTATCTCAAGCGCTGTGTGATTCTTATGCGCCATGGTGTTGTTGGGATTCTCAAACTGCTGAGGAACAAAGACGTTCGGATCCTCTTTCTGCATCCTGAGCGCTGTATTTAAGCACTCTTCTATACATGCGCCTATATCTCCCTCATCATGGATAAGTATGACCTCAGCGCCATAATGTCTTATAATCTTTCTTCTCTCTTCACTTACCGAATCAGGCATTATTATTACTGTTTTATAGCCTCTTACCGCTCCGACAAGCGCAAGACCTATTCCCTGATTTCCGCTTGTAGGCTCAACTATTATAGTCTTTTCATTTATAATTCCCTGCTTCTCGGCAGCCAGTATCATGTTGAGGGCGGTTCTCGTCTTTATTGATCCGCCGATATTGATACCTTCGAATTTTACCAGAATCTCCGCCCCGTCCGGATCCGGTATCCTGTTAAGTCTTATCATCGGAGTATGCCCGACTGCAGCGAGCACGTTTTCATATACCATTGTAAAAACCTCTTATCACTGTTATTTCTGGTTTAAAGACACCAAACAGTATTATATCACTAAAAGGGCATCTCTCGCGAGATGCCCTTGACTGTACATATACTTATTCCGACTTTAATTTATTCCCCTGTCCTTTATTCTTTGACAGTTCGAACATCACAGCCGGAATATGGCAGTATCCTGTGGGATTCTTCACCAGGTATTTTTGATGGTATTCTTCTGCTGTGTAGAAGTTCTCAAGTGGCAGCACTTCTATAGCACTCTTTTGCCCAAGCTGTTTTTCAAGCTCAGTCATCTTACTTTCTATGATGGGACGCTGACTATCTTCAGTATAATATATACCTGTCCTGTACTGAATTCCTTCGTCCCCGCCCTGTTTGTTTACAGAGACCGGATCAACAACCTTAAAGTAATAGTCTATAAGCTCTTCAAGGCTTATCTTGTCGGGATCAAACTCCACCTTCACTGTCTCAGCATGACCGGAATCATTGCAGACTTCTTCATATGTAGGATTTTGGGTTGGTCCATTGGCATATCCAACTTCTGTATTTGCTACTCCATCAAATTGATCAAAGAATCTCTGGGCTCCCCAGAAGCATCCACCTGCAAAATATATTGTCTCCATTTTTCATCTCCTTATTGTTTTACTCTGCCCAGGTTACAGGGTTTCCCTTTCTTTCGAGCGGTTCTCTGTTAGGACTTCCGCTCTCAGGATACCCAAGAATTAGTCCGCCTGTTATAGTCTCGTCTTCTTTAAGTCCGTATTTATACATGAACTCTCTTATGGCATCGTTTTCATCAAGCCAGTGAAGCTGATTTATCCAACATGATCCCAGATCAAGAGCATTTGCAGCAATCATCATATTTTCAAGTGCACAGGCACTGTCAGCTATGGCATTCCCGTAACCCTTTTTGTTCGCCGTCACAATAAAAACCGGCGCTCCGTAGTGAAAAACATAGCCGCCCTTCTTTGATGCATTTATGGAATTCTTCAGAGATGAATAGGTGTCTTCCTTTATTTCCATCTTGGAAAATTCCATGCATACCAGTTCTGCCATCTCTTTAAGCATGTTCTTATCAGTAAAAACGATGAAATGGGTTGTCTGATTATTCCCTCCGCTGGGGGCATATCTCCCAGCTTCAATTACTTTCTCTATAAGCTCTTTTTCCGGCAATTCTTCTGAATATCTTCTTGTACTTCGTCTTGTTAAAACAGCTTCTAATGCATCCATATGAACCTGCCTCCTTTTCAATCAATTATCTTGCGCAGCTTTATTTAATGCCTCAAACAGCTCCGGGTATTCCTGTTTCATCCTTATGGGATGTCCTTCCTTGTTCAAAAAAGCGTGAGAAGATTTTCCAAGACATACAACCTCACCTTCCCCGTTTTTCATCTCATATGACAAATGAAGCTTTACTCCCTTGAATTCTTCAACAGTAACGCTTATCTCAACCTTGTCAGAAATGTCGTTGTCTTCTTGAAATCGCATGTTACGCTAATGACTGGTGATATAATCCATTTCATTGACCTCTGTGCGCTTCACTTTTTTATTTCAGATAATTATAGATGATTCTCTAATCGCGCACAATCTATTTGTAAGCGTGTTATGTTTTTATAGATGGCAACTTTGCTGATATATTCGCATGCGAATATACTTGTTAATATATCTTTTCAGCATTATAATGAAACTAGATAGTCTTGTTTTCACGCTGTTATAAGGAGGTACCTATGCCAGCTATTATGCCAATATCAGATTTAAGAAATTACACCGATGTCCTCAAAGAAGTCGATGCCAACAGTCGCGTATATCTTACAAGAAATGGTCGCGGAGCTTACACCATCATGTCTGTAGAGGAAGCAGATGAGCTTGATCGCCTGAGAGCATTACACAATGTTCTTACTGACCTTAAGAAAGCTGAAACACGAGCTGAGAAAGAAGGCTGGATTGATGATGATGAAATGCTGAAAGTGATGGGGCTTAAAGATTGAAGACATTAAAATACTCTCCGGATTATAAAGAAAAAATCGCTAAAATGCGAAAATATCTGGACTCTCAATTTGGCGATGCTAAGAGAAAAGAAATTTTCTCAGCAATTAATAATAGAATCCAGTCCATAAGAAAACACGAAGACATTGGCATTTCTGTCCGCGATATGTTTGGTGTAGACACTGATTACCAGTATATCTATGCAGTCAAAAATTATGTGTTTTTCAGAATTGATGAAACACAAATTTATATTGTAAACATCTATGATGAGCGTGAAGATTTCATGTGGAAACTATTTGGCATTAAAACTACACCCCAAGAAACTGAAGATTACTGGAAAGAATAGGTATAAGAGGACTCATAACGAGTCCTCTTATTAATATCAATATTCAAATATTCAATCCGCATTTTATTCAAGTTTCATCCCCATTACAAACGCAAACGGATATGCAAAAAGGCGCTCCTTTTCATCTTCAAACCTAACCGAAAACTTAGCCGGAATTTCATCTTCGTCATAGGTTACATCCGTTATTATTCCGTGCCCGAATTTAGGCTGGACCACCTTTTGTCCTACAGTAAGATTTGTGGGATATTCCTGAGAATCAATCTTCCCTTTTTCTTTTACACTTCTTTTGATGGAAGCCTTTGCTTTCTTTACTCTCTCCTTGATATCCTTCTTCTCGCTTGCTGATATCTCGGAGATTTCTTTAACAAAAGTGGACTCCTCATCATTATAAGTAAAGATATTCAGTTTGTTCCTTGCCCTTGTCATGCCAACGTAGAAGATTCTTCGCTCCTCTTCATAATCACGAAGTTCCTTGGGCGATGCCTTTTTCCTATTATCAATAACCTCACTTGGGAAAACACCGTCGCAGGCATCCATCAGATATACCTCATCATACTCAAGGCCTTTACTGGAGTGTATGGTGGAGAGGATGAACTTTTCCCTATATGACGTTTCCTTGTCCCTGATTATATCCTGAAGTTCCTGAAGTCTCCTGATAAATCCGTCAATCGAGTGCTCATTTTCAGCGAGCATTTCAAGAATAAAAATCTTGTTATAATCAAGATGATTCATCTCCATGTATTCGCCGTAGCCCATGTAATTGTCTATTCTCATAAGCGCTTTATACGGATTTTCATGTCTCATGTTTGCAAGGTGCGTCCGAAGTGCGCGGCACTTTCCCTTAACCCTGCTGTTAATCATCTCCGTCTCTTCCACAGCATCCAGAATAGGAATGTTTAACCCGGCGGCAATCCTGCAGAGCTGCTCAGCCTGCTTTTTACCAAGATATGTCTGGAACTTGAAATATATCTTCATGAAAATATCGCTATTATAAGGATCTATTGAAAAGCGCATGATATTTATGACATCTCCAACTACTCTATGTGTAAAAAATGCCATATCAGCGTTTTTAATCCTATATGGAATTCCTTGCCTTTCAAGACGATCCACCAGCGGAAGTATGCTCTCATTATCCCTGTAAAGAACTGCAATCTGGCTATTTATATCAGCTGCTACTTTAAGCAGATAATTATATTGATTTTTCCTGCTATTAAGCCTTACATAGTTAATCTCGGATGCGCTCTCCTTCGCCGCCTGCATATGCTTGTCATGGCGCATGGTGTTGTGTCTTATGAATCTATCTGCGGCAGAAACTATATTTGCATTGGACCTGTAGTTTCTGTCCATCACAAGAACCTTCGCGCCGGGATGCTCCTTCTCAAAATTAAGAAGAGCCTCCGGATATGCCGCTCTAAAGCCATATATACTCTGATCTTCGTCGCCCACCATGAAAAGGTTGCCATCATTTCCCGAAAGCAAACTGATTATCATATGCTGGATTTTGGACGTATCCTGCGCCTCATCGACGCATAGATATCTGTATTTATCCTTGTAAAAAGAAAGCAGGTCGGGCGATGACTTCAGCATTCTGTAGGCATATATCATCTGATCATCGTAGTCCATCAGACTTCTCTTTTTGAGCTCACTGTTATATGCCTCGTAGATGGTGTAGATATCGGTATCCATCTCATCTTCAAGCTTGTAGATATCCTCCTTCGAGAGCATCATGTTCTTGCAATAGGTTATGAGCGTGCGGACATTCTTGATGTCACTCTCCGTAGGATATTCTTCATAAATTCGCACATAATTCTCTGTAAGAATTTTTCCTATAATCTTCTCATCCGTGACAAGCTCAAAGGCATCTTTACCGATAAGTCTTCCGTAGTGCGCGATAATTTTTGCACAGATGCCGTTGATTGTACGAAATTCAAGCCTTGTGGAGATATCCTCCCCAAATAACTTTTCAAACCTCTGCGCCATGTCTTTTGTGGCAGCCACGGTATACGTGAGTGTCAGTATGTTCTCAGGCGCAATCCCCTTGCAGTAGAGCATGTATCCAAGCCGGTTTACAAGTACCGTGGTTTTCCCGCTTCCCGGCACTGCAAGAAGAAGCACCGGTCCATCCACAGTCCTTACCGCGTCAAGCTGCTGCTCGCTCAGCTTCTTTGTATATCTGTCTAAAAACTCATTTTCTGTCATCTCAAAAATCATCCCTGTCAGTTTACAAAAACTTCTCCAGTTCCCTGATATCCTCCTTGGTCGTAGCCCAGTCTGTGGCAAGTCTTATCGCCGTGTGGTTATCATCAATTTTCTCCCAGAAGCCATAGCGAACGTGCTCTGCAAACTCTTTTAATCTCTCGTTGTCCATAACTATGAACTGCTGATTTGTCGGGGAATCTATGAAAAGCCGGTAACCCTTCTTAACAAGCAACTCTCTAAGCTCCTCAGCCCTCTCTATAGCATTTTTGCTGATCTCAAAATACAGATCATCAGTGAAAAGTGTGTCAAACTGGAGGCCCAAAAGCCATCCCTTCGCAAGGAGCGCGCCGTGCTGCTTGATAACAGGAATCGGATGCTTTGTGGGAACGCCCTTAGGGAACATAACTGCCTCTCCAAAGAATGCACCCACCTTGGTCCCGCCTATATAAAATACATCAACCAGGCTCGCTATATCAGCTAAGGTAACATCTGTTCTTTTACTCATAAGACCATAGCCAAGCCTTGCCCCATCAAGGAAAAGCGGAATATTGAATTCTTTACAAACACTTGATATTTTTGAAAGCTCTTCTTTGGAATACAGCGTTCCATACTCAGTTGGATGCGAGATATAAACCGCTCCCGGAAAAACCATATGCTCATGGTTATCGTCTGCGTAGAAGTTCTTGATATAGGTGCGAAGGTCATCCGCATCGATTTTGCCTATGGTGTCATCATGCACTGCGTTGCCACTTTCTGTTGCATCATCTCTGTTTGCATTTGTTTTAATGCTCGGCAACGTCAGCACCTTGTGCCCCGAAAACTCTATCGCTCCTGCCTCATGCACAGCCACATGTCCTGTCTCTGCCGCCACAACTCCCTCGTAAGGCTTAAGCAGCATATCCAATATCGTCTGGTTGGTTTGAGTTCCACCCACAAGGAAGAACACATCTGCCTCCGGACAATTGCATGCGTTTTTTATTTTTTCTTCCGCGCTTTTGCAATAATCATCCGTGCCATAGCCATCGTTCTGCTCGAAGTTAGTCTGAGTAAGACGCTCCAATATCCTCGGATGCGCGCCCTTTGTATAATCACTTGAAAATGAAATTCTGTTATCCATTTTTGCTTTCTCCCGGTGAATAATTTTCTATATATTATAGCAACAAAACAACTGACTGGCATGAAAAAGCGTCCGGATAATCATTCCGGACGCCCTCTTTCATTACTTCTTCTTAAAGGTTTTCTTATTGTACTTATATCTGCTGCGAATTCTGTCGCCTTTTCCGTCTACAAATTTTCCGTCCAGCTTACTTCCTTTCTTACTAAAGGAAATCTTTACAGCCTTCTTAAGAGCAGGCCTTCCCTCTCCATAGCTTAAAACAACAGGTGAATTCTTTTTATATCCGTAAGCCGTTACCTTGGCTTTCTTATCAATGATAAACGACTCCTTGTGCCAGCCATCAAGATACAGGACAGCTGTATTGAGTCCCGGCCCCACAAAATATGACTTGCTGGCATTAAGTACAACCGAACCACTACCGGTAAAATGAAGCGGTGTCGGCCAGTTTGCTCCGGATACATAAATAGCTTTTAGATTATTCTTTCCAACAAGCTTAATCTTGAAGGCTTTTCCCATGTTGCGGATATCCAGGTATTTATTCTCAGAATCAAAATTGTTAAGAGTCAGGGTATTGTCCGCATAGTTATAACTTATTCCCGGAACCTGCTTTACAAGTGACTTATATCCCATTATTGCATAGGGATCTCCGAATATAGTCTTGTTTGAATAAGCGTCTAAAGCATCGCTTAAAATAACATATGAACTTCTCTTATAAATATTTGCCCTATAATACGGCTTATTCTTGTTTGTATCATTTTTGTACTGATCTTCCCAGGTTGCCGTATTGAGATCTTCTTCGGTATCTTCATCCTCTGTGGTACTAAAGAAGGAAATGCTATAGATATTTACTTCATCCTCCGCTGTGCCGCCACAGGTAAATTTCAAATAAATATCATGTTTTCCGCTTCCAACAGATGCTTTCTCAATTCCGCTGAAGAACTTCTCCTTATAGGGATCACTAAAACTGCTTGTTTTATGGCTAAGTGACCATTCACCGATCTTATTTTCTCCCTCTTTATCAAGGTACATGGTAACCCTGACACTGTCAGAGTTTGGCTTAGAATACTTAAAGGAGATGGCCTTGATAGGATCCACATTTCCGAAACTTACATTCTTAAATTTTGCCTTATCTCCGTTCGCAATTGTCCCAAGCTTCGCTGTTTTATCAGAATCGTAGGTAAGACCAACTCCGTTTGTAACCGAGTAGTCACCATCGTAATCTCTCGCCTTTAACGTTATGTTTGCTGCATTAACCACAAGTGTTCCCACTATCTTACCTACAGGAATAGCACCTGTAATGCATAAACCCAGCGTCAATGCTACAGTAAGAAATATTTTAAAAAACTTTTTCCTCATAAGAATTACCTCCGACAATCCACTCAAATCGGGTAAACGTTTCATAGGAAAATTATATCATTGTACAGTTTTTAAATTATCGATTTTATGAATTATTTAACTAAGTTTCATACGCAGTTTATATGTTATAATTTTATATATCATCTGTCTTTGGGGAGATTGCATGTTCAGATTTTACTTTTGCATTTTTATATCGTTTCCACTAATTATTTATTACATTGTTAAGATCAGGATTATGATGATAAATCCTGACAGATATTCCGAAGAATACAGATACGGAGTTGCACGAAATATGGTAAGACGGGTTATGAAAAATTCCCGCATCACTACCAAGTGTTATGGATTGGAAAACCTCCCATCAGAGGGCGGATATATCATAACTCCCAATCACCAGGGAAAGTTCGATGCACTAGGAATAATCTATTCTCACGATGCACCTTGTTCAATCGTAATTGACAGCACAACCGCAAAGGTGGAACTTACTCACGAATTTGTCGATGTTCTTGGCGGAATTCGTATAAACAGAGAAGATAACAGGCAACAGATTGCTGCCATAAAAGAACTGGCAGAGCAAGTTAAAAACGGCAAAAGATTCATCATATTCCCGGAGGGCGGCTACACAGACAATAAAAACCACCTGCAATCATTTATGCCCGGAGCTTTCAAAGCAGCCTTGTGGTCACAGGTTCCGATTGTTCCGGTCGCACTGATTGATTCATACAAACCCTTTGGCGAAGGCGGTTACAAGCCGGTAGAGACACAGGTGCATTTCCTCAAGCCGCTTTATTATGAGAATTATAAGGATTTAAAAACTAAGGAAATAGCAGAAACAGTAAAGAAAAATATAGAAAACAAAATAAATGAAATCTGTAAACAGTAAACCGACACCATAAAGAAAAAGGGGGATTATTTTTTATAGAAACCAGGAAAAAACTGCCACTCGCAACTCAGATTTTTATTGCTCTTGTTCTCGGTATAATCGCAGGCTTGCTTCTTCAAAGTCACGCTGATTTTGCGGACAGCTACATTAAACCGATCGGAACCATTTTTCTTAATCTGTTGAAATTCATAGTTGTTCCGATAGTACTGTTTTCAATAATGGCCGGCATTATCTCAATGAGTGATATCCGAAAGGTTGGCTCTATCGGAATAAAAACCGTCTGTTATTACCTGTGCACAACGGCTGTAGCTATTGTAATAGGTCTCGTTGGCGGTAATCTTTTCAAGGGCTTTTTCCCGATCCTCGAGACCTCTGAGCTTAGCTATGAAGCTTCTGAAGGTGTTCCTTTTATGGACACCGTTGTAAATATTTTCCCATCTAACTTTATAGCTCCTTTATCTGAAGCTACAATGCTGCAGGTAATCGTTATGGCTCTGCTTATAGGCTTCGCAATTATTCTCGTAGGTGAGGAAGCTGCTCCCGCTGTAAAAGGCATCAATTCCTTCAATGCAATTTTCATGAAGTGCATGGAAATGATCTTAAAGCTCTCACCCATCGGTGTATTCTGCCTGATTTGTCCCGTGGTTGCCACCAACGGAGCTGCAATCATCGGATCACTGGCAATGGTGCTTCTGACAGCATACATATGTTATTTTACTCACATGGTGATAGTTTATTCCCTTGCAGTTAAGACTCTTGGCGGCATGAGTCCTCTTGCATTCCTCAAAGGACAGCTTCCCGCCATGATCTTTGCCTTCTCAAGTTCTTCCTCAGTCGGAACACTTCCAATCAATATGAAGGGCTGCGAGAAGATGGGAGCCGACAAAGAAGTTACTTCCTTCGTGCTTCCCCTTGGTGCCACTATCAACATGGATGGAACCGCTATCTATCAGGGTGTGTGTGCAATCTTCATAGCTGCCTGCTATGGCATCCATTTGACGCCTTCCCAGATGGTAACCATCGTGCTTACCGCAACTCTTGCTTCCATCGGAACCGCCGGTGTACCCGGTGCCGGAATGGTAATGCTCGCCATGGTACTTGCCTCTGTTGGTCTTCCTCTTGACGGAATCGCACTTGTTGCCGGCGTAGACCGAATCTTCGATATGGGAAGAACAGTTGTTAACATCACAGGTGATGCTTCCTGCGCACTTATCGTTTCTAATCTGGAACGAAAAAAAGCTGCTAAAAAGGCATCCTGACAACAAATATAAATGAACGATAAAATTCCGGGCTTCAATCTTGTGATCAGTTCACATTGAAGCCCGGTTTTATTTTATCTAATATTAAGCAGCAGGTTTAACTGCATCATCCTTTGTGTATTTAAAGAAATAGTCTCCTGCTGTTTTGTGCCGGAAGCTGACAGCCCGCAGACAGTAACATAAATAATACAATACCTGCAACTAAATTTTCAACAATATAGAAAAGGCCTCACTAATCAATGCTGTCAGTTTAAAGTTTCAATCAATCTGTCCCGGAGTTTTCCTGCAATTTTAAGGTTAGTCTCAAGTGTGGGACGGATTTCATCATTTCGAAGGTCATCGGTCAGTTCGCACATAGCCGTAAAAAGTGGCGTTAATGAGAGATCTGCGCAGGAGCCTTTGATTCGATGTGATATTACAAAGGCATCCTTGTATTGTTTCTTTTCAATCTTTAAACACAGATCTCTCCAGTCATTGTTTGATAAGAAAGAATCCACTAGATCAAGGTAAAATTTTTCATCACCAACCATTCTTTTAATCGCTGATTCTGTATCTGCCCCCCATTCCCTAAGAGCTACAATTTTCTTACTGTCCATAGTATATCTCCGCAAACCAAAATATATCCTGTCCTATCAGTGCATCAGTTTTCATCCAGCTGCTTCTGGATAGCCTTTGCCAGACTTGCAAATAACTTGTTTTGATCAATCGGCTTTTCCAAAATAATATCCATACCTGCTTCTGCACATCTGCCTTCTACATCGTTAGCCATATCTGCTGTAAGTGCGAAAATGGGAATAGTAGCTGTATCCGGAGTACCCAGTGCGCGTATTTCCTTAGCTGCCTCGATACCACTCTTTACAGGCATCATAAGATCCATAAGAATTGCCTGATAATGATAAGGATCACGAGTTTTTAGCATATCCACAACTTCCTGTCCATCTCTTGCAACTTCTGTATGAATTCCCTTTGTTTTTAACAGCTTAATTATAACTTCCGCATTTATTGTGTTATCCTCTGCCAGAAGGATAGTTTTACCGTAAAGAATCTGATCCTCATACTTTTCTGACTGCTGAGTATGAAGGCTTATCTGCTCATCGGTAGCGATAGGATAAGTTAGAACAATAGTGAACTCTGTTCCTACTCCAACATGGCTTATGCAGGATATTGTTCCTCCCATGAGCTCTACAAGGTTTTTACATATGTACAGCCCAAGTCCGGTACCTTCCTGGTAGGGATCGTCTGAATCTCGGTCCTGTTCAAAAGGCAGGAACATCCTCTGCTGGAATTCTTCACTTATACCAATACCAGTATCTCTTATAGTGTAAGTATGAATGGAAGAAGTATCGGTATACATTATATCAGTCGTAAAGATTATCCGACCTCCTTTTGGAGTGAACTTAATACTATTTGACAAAAGATTCAGGATAGATCGTTCAACATGCTTTGTATCCATAAGGACATAACGATCCTTTGAACCGTTTATCTTATAGTCAAAATTAAGGCCGGCTTCACGTGCCTGCTCTGCCGTAATAGTTGAAATTGAAGTTATAAGGTTTTCCTCGCGAACAGCTGAGCTTATGGAAACCACTTTCCCTGCGTTAATCTTGCTTGTTTCCAATATTTCCTCGATAAGTGTAAGCAGATATTTGCTTGAAGTCATAATCTTATCAAGATTATCCTTTAGTGCAGGCGTTAAGGATTCCTCCTGAAGTGAGAGCTCGGTAAGTCCGAAAATCGCAGTAAGAGGAGTCCTCATATCGTGAGACATCTGTGAAAGGAATGTCTCCTTTTCCCGGCTTGATCTTACCGCCGCACGAAGAGCTTTGCCCATTTCATCAATCTGTTCCTGATCATCAATCTGTTTGGTAGTATCAACAAAAGTAAGTACCAGCCCCTTGAGCGCACGCTTTCTATCACTGATTACAGCACCGGCCTCTTCTGTTCCATTAATTTCATGATATGGCGCTATGCGAATAAGATAAGTTTTTCCTGCAACAGAAGCACATCTCTGCTCTACGGGTTCCATTGTCTTAAGAACCAGATTGCACTGAGCAAGAAGATCAATTGTGGCAAAGTTAAAGCTTATGTACCTGAGAGATCTTCCCACATCCTGATCGGCAACACTGAATTCCGACGAGATATATTCCGTATATTTTCTAATGTTTAAATCCTTATCCACCATGAGAATTCCGACAAGGGTGGAAGAAAGGAAATTAGCCATATCATTATTGGCAACCGCAAGCTCTGTAACCTTGGACTGATATTCGGAATTGACGGTATAAAGTTCCTCGTTGACAGACTGAAGTTCCTCGTTACTTGACTGAAGTTCCTCGTTGGCTGTAAGAAGTTCCTCATTTGCAGCCTGAAGTTCGGCATTTGTTGACTCAAGTTCCGTAACTGTCTGTCGAAGTGAATGCTTGGTTGCTTTAAGTTCCTGCTCAAGGTCTGATATACGCTGGGATGCAGCAAAATCAACCTGGTATTTCTGCATGTCAACATTTGTCAGTTCACGTCCTCGTATAAACGAAACCGCAGTAAAATCTGTCTTTTCACCGTGATTGTCACTAATAGGCTGCGCAACAATCGAAACAAATTCTGATTTCCCATCGATATCAACAGGAACATCCGAGTATGCCTTGCGTTCGTTTGTAAGCCTTGCCTCCTTAAGCGCGGTGGAAAGCGCAATTTTCATATCTGTCCTGATAAGCTGGAAAATGTCCAATGTAACCTGGCCGGTAGGAAGCGAAATGAGTCTTGAACAGTTACCATAGCTTCTTACCAGCTCGTTCTTTTCATTAACAAGAACCGTTGCGGGCATGAGAGATTCAAGCACAGAGGTATCAAGCTCATGTGCCTTGTAACTCGCGGAATCATCATCCTCGCCGCCCGAGACATTGATAGGCTCAATAGGAGGTTCGATATTGCTCATGGAATAAGCAAACTGCTCATGTGCCGGTGCATTGCCTTCCGCATAGTGTATGAAAATCTTTTCATCGGCGCATACAACGCGGAATACATCTGCATAGTCAATGACTGATTCCGAGCGGCCAAGGAACAGATATCCTCTGTCGGATAGAGCCATGTGAAAAATGGCAAAAAGATTGCGCTGAAGCACCGCCTGGAAATATATAAGTACATTTCGGCAGCATATCAAATCCAGTTTTCCAAACGGCGGATCCTGGAATACATTGTGCTGAGCGAAGATGATCATTTTTCTTATGTCATGATGAATGACATATTTATTTCCTTTTCGTGTGAAAAATTTGGAAAGTCTTGCGACAGACACATCCTCTATTATGTTATTTCCGTAAACTCCACGCACAGCAGTGCTTATTGAATCCGGATCGAGGTCTGTTGCAAATATTTTTACCCCCCTGTGAATGGATAGTTCTTCCATGGCTTCCGCAAAAAGAATTGCAATGGAGTAGGCTTCTTCACCGGTTGAACAGCCCGCAACCCAGATGCGCAGCTCGTCGTCAGGGCGAGAGGTTGTGATTAGCTTTTTGACCACATTTTCCTTTAACACTTCGAAGTAATCAGGATCACGAAAAAATGAGGTAACACCGATGAGCACCTCTTTAGCAAGCAGCTTTGCTTCCTCAGGATTGTTGGTCATGTAATTGACATACTCACGAAGGTTTCTGTTATGAGTTACAACAAGCCTTCTTTCGATCCTTCGAAGAATGGTGGTTTGTTTATAGTAAGCATAGTTTATGTTGGTTACGTTTTTTAATATTGAAAATACTTTGGAAAGAAGGTCATCATCAGTAACACCGAGCTGTGTCTCAGCATCTATCACAGACTTGGCGATATGTGCAAGCTCGCGTGCTATGGAATCCGGCTTTAACATAAGATCAACAAATCCGGTGCTTATGGCATTTCGCGGCATTCCATCGAATTTTGCAGACTCGGGACTCTGAACGATGATCATACCGTTCTGTTCCTTGATGGCTCTGATACCGTTTGTACCGTCGGAACCTGTTCCCGAAAGGATTACAGCAACGGAACGATTTTCATAGGCGTTCGCAAGCGAACGGAAGAAGATGTCTATAGGGTGACTTATTTCCTGAGAGTTCTGCTCCTTGAGGTTCAGAGTGTTGTTGTGGATTTCCACGTTATATTTGGGCGGAATCATGTAGATGTGATTTCTCTCAACCTTCATTCCATCCTCGATTTCTGTTATCGGCATGGAATTATATTTCGCAAGAATATCAGCAAGCATGCTCTTATGATTGGGTGCAAGATGCTGGATTATGACAAAAGCCATGCCTGTGTTAGATGGAAGAAATGTGAGGAATTGCTGAAGTGCTTCGAGTCCTCCTGCTGACGCCCCTATTCCTACTACGCAGTGCGGCTGAATATTTACAGACATATCCTGAGGATTATACATTTAGACCACCTTCCTATGATTGTATATAAAATCGAGTTTTTAGTTAATTGTTATTTTATAGGATTTATGTATGAATATATGGTATTATTATCTCAATATTTCGCAATATTTTCTAGAGGGGAATGTAATGAACGACATAAATAATAATAATAATAATAATAAGCTTGTCGACAAGCTTATTGAGGTGAATCATAAGCTGTATTTTAGCGACATCTTTCTTGAGCAGATGAGCAGAAATGTCAGGGGCCCTCTGTATTCTATAATCGAATTTTCCAAGATAGCACTTGAAACCGGTAACGATGAAACAGCAATAAAGCATTATCTTGATAAGATAAGCCATGCAAGCCATTTAATGAACGAGTCCATGGATGATGTTATGGCAATGCGTCAGATTGCAATGAAAAACGTCAGCCTGCATCCTGAGCTTGTTAATTTGGATGAATTTCTGAAATCGCTAAAAAATGATATGGCTAATCTTCTTGATCCCACTGGAATAGAGCTTATTATTGAAAAGAAGGAACTGGAAAACTGTTATATCAACGCAGATTATACAACTCTTTTTCAAATTCTTCGCAAGATGATCAGAGTAATTACTGAGATGATGCCCCGAAAGAATGTGGTACATCTGGAAATCCAAAGTAATGGCTGCGTCAACAATAATATTGACATCAGTTTTAAGGTTTACGGCAAAGATACTACTATTATGAGCAGCAAGCTGCAGGCTTTAAAAGATGAGTTTGCTGCAATTGAATATGATATGTATTCAAGTCTTGAATCCATGGATCCGACTATCACTATTATCAGATTCTATGCACATGAAATGGGAACAGATGTTGTCGAAGCCACCTCAAATCCCGAAGAGGGATCAAGTGTACAGCTCTCCATCAAATTTCCTATTGTATCGGTTGGCGAGTATTCAGCTAAGGTTAACCGCAAATTCGACTTTTCACAGAAGAGAATTCTCGTAGCTGACGACGATGAGATCAATCTTGAGATAATCGATAAGCTTCTTAGAGCAAAAGGCGCAGAGGTTATTACCGTACGCGATGGCAGAGAAGCGCTTCTTACCTACAGAGCAGAGCATGGCAAATTCGACTTGATTCTTCTTGATATTGTAATGCCTGATATAGATGGACTATCTGTAGCAAAGCAGATAAGGGAGAACACAACCATTCCTTCATCCAGAAAGGTTCCGATCATAGCCATGACCGTAAATGCTTTCCATGAAAATTATGAGCAGAGCCTCAAGGCCGGAATGAATTCACACCTTGTAAAACCGGTCGACTCCGGAAGACTCTATAACACGGTTGCAGAGTATATTTAGTAGTTTTTTATAATACAGCACTATTACAAAAACCCCATCCGCATTTCTGCGGATGGGGCCTCTCAAACTATTTTTTATTTTACGACAATAGTAATTGTCTTAGTGGTCTTCTTGTATTTTCCATTTTTATCAACAGTAATCTTTACCTTGTAGGTTCCCTTCTTGGCACCCTTCTTGACTGTGCAGATTACCTTCTTGCCCTTTACCTTAACATCAAGGTACTTCTTGAGCTTCTTGGAAGATACGTTCTTAGCTGTAATCTTACCCTTGGATCTGTCGATCTTAACAGTAATCTTCTGATTCTTCTTTGCTACCTTGGAAGCATTGATTTCCTGCTTATCCTGAGTAATTCTTGCCTTTGTCGGATCATCATCGTCCTTCTTGGAGTTATCGGCTGTGTCCGCACTTGTAGAAGCTGTGTCGGCACTTGTAGAAGTTGCCGGGGTTGTGTCAGCAGCGGCAGTGTCATTAGCTACTGCTGCAGGCTGACTGGGCTGGCTGGGCTGAGGAGTTTCTGCTGCCTTAGCGGGCTGCGCTGCATCCTCGTTTCCGTTACCATTGCCGTTATTATTTGTTACAGCCTCACCTTCAGCAAGTTCAACAATAGCAAAAGTACTGAAGTGACTTACAGTGATAACCATTGTATTATTTACAAGCTTAGGCTTAATAAGCTCATAGGTTCCGTCAGCATAATAGTGAAGAACGTAAAGTCTTGAACCTAAGATGTTCTTCGGCATAGGCAGAGTGATCGTAATGGGGGCTACAAGTTCATGAAGCTCTTCATCTGCCGCATTTCCCTCGCCAACCTTAAGTGACATATCAATCTGAGCTACGCTGTTGAACTCCTCGCCGACAGCTTTCTGGTTTTCCTCTGTAGTAGGCTCAATTGAAAGTTTAGCTGTCTGTTCGGGTGCAGCATTAAGTCCTGCTCCGGAAACAGAAGCGGCATTAGTATTTACATCATCTCCGAATACTTCCTTAAGAGTTTCCTTTGTCTGCTCATCCTCTGAAGGCTGAACAACAGTTACACCAGCTGCTTCTGTATAAGTTTCCTCAAGTTTCTCAAGCTTTTCAGCGATTGCACCATTGGATTCAACCTTATCTGCCATGGAATCAACGGTTCCAAGACCCTTAAGGGACTCCTCAACAGTTTTCTTCATCTGCGCAGTTTCGTGATTCTGCTTCTGCTGCTCAAGTTTGTTCATAGCAGTATCTATGCCGCCGGCAATCTGCTCTGCGTTCTTACCATCAACAGTAATCTCACACTGAGCTGTGAAGCCACCATCTACTGTAGTTACAGTAATAACAGCGCTGCCCTCACTCTTTCCTGTGATGTTGCCTTCCTCATCAACCTCAGCAACGTCAAGATCAGAACTCTCGAAGTTTACTGCAGCATTTGTTGCATTGAAAGGCTTTACAACAACAGACAGATTGAATGAATCACCAACACCCAGAGTTGCATTTGTCTTTCCGAGTGATACACCCTTAACCTTAACTTCTCCGTCTATGAAACCTGCATAAAGTGTGATATCACCTGTAGGAACATAATCCTCAATTGTTGTTCTGGTAGCTACAAGAGTTTTACATTCGGGGTCCATATACCAACCTGTAAAGCCCTGACTACTCTGATCGTCTCCCTCGTCTGTGTATGCCCAGATTTCTCTTCCGAGTTTCTTTCCTTTTCGTACAGCTACGTCATAGGTCTTTTCATCGTTGTTAAAGACCCATCCTGCATTTCCGTTAAAGGTGATGGTATATCCTCTTTCAAACTTCGCGTAAAGAGTTACATCCTTTGTAGGCTCATATTCATAGTAAATACCCCCATTGTCAGGATCATACTCATAAACCTTCTTAGTGAATGAGGCGTCCTCATACCATCCAACAAATGATTCTTCGCCTGAGTAAATATTGCAAATCGGAAGCTTAATAGTTTTACCCTTTGGTACCACATCTGTGAAGATACTTGTATAACTATGAGTGGAAGGAACTTCCATCTCTCCGTCTCCGGCATCCAACGTAACTGTATAGCCCTCATCCCAGATAGCATACAGCGTCATATCGGAACTTATCGTTGTTTTTTCTGTTACATAAATTCCGGTTCCATCTGCCTTAGTATTCCAGCCCACAAGTCCGAGATTATCATTTGTAGCATGAGGCATTCTCCGATCTAATGTGGATCCATCCGTCACCTGTCTTGTAATCTGAGTTTTATTATTAGATCCGTAGATTTTTCCACCATTTGCATCGAAGGTGACTTTATCAGCCTTTTTCCAGATAGCATACAGTGTCATATCTTTATCAGGAGTAGTTTCGTAAAAGTCTATCCGCTTAGTGCCTGTAGGGGTTGTTGACCAACCTCCGATTACATAACCATCTCTTAAAGCAGTTATTTCACCATCTTCGTAATACCCGAGGCTTCTGCCTTTCTTAAGGGTTACTGTCACTGCATCCTCGAGAGCAGAAGCATCAGAGAAGTCCTCTTCCCACATGCCGGGGTATACTTTACCACCATTGCCGTCAAAGGTTATCTGATAACCCTGTTCCCAAACAGCATATAAATATACATCTTTATCAATTTTTTCAACCTTATCGATTGTATTCTTTCCATCAGGTGTAGTACTCCAGCCTGCAAATGCCATATTTGAAGGATGCTTAAGAGTACTGTAACTTCCAGGCCATGCATCCAATCCCTGCTGGCAGTTCACTATCATCAGATCGGAATACTCACCGGCATTCGAATTATATGAAGTATAATAGCCACCGTTTGCATGTAAATACATCTTATAGGTTTTGACCCACTTAGCATAAATATCCATATCACCTGTAGGGATGAAATCGTAGGTAATGTCCATGCCACTTCCGTCAGGCTTGGTGTTATATCCTGAAAACTGTAGGTTATCATCATTATTCACATATGAGGGCATATAATAATAATTCCCCAAAATAGTTGCTCCTTCAGGTACAGTAAGCTCTATCTCTGTTTTGTCTTCACCGTCGTATCTGAAATAACCTCCATCTGAATTTGCATGATACGTTATCTTATTACCCTTTTTCCATACAGCATAAAATGTCATATCAGAGTTTGGTGTGTAACTGGTATTAGATTGAACATTTTCCTCTCTGTCAGGAGATGTGCTCCATCCTGCGAAAGCAAGAGAACTATCACTGTTCTTCATATTGTAGCTACCCATATATGTCTGCTGACCCTTTTTGATTTTATACATATATTTGGTATCTACAGCAGTACCCATGTTTACAAAGTAACCACCGTTTGCATCATAGGTTATAACATAAGCATCATCCCACTGAGCATAGAAAGTGACATCTTCTGTGACAACATAACCATAAATATCTGTTATTGTCTCGCCTTTTCCATCTGCTCTGGTATTCCAGGATGAGAATATTTTTGCATCATCAGATGAAGGAATACTATAGCCTCCGATTCTTTCACCGGAAGCCACTGAGCATTCTGATTTCTGGCTGTTATCGTAAAAATATCCACCATTTGCATCAAAAGTTACTGTGCATCTGTCGCCCCAGATAGCATACAGTGTTACACTGTTTCCGTTCGGAACATACGAGTACAACTCAACTATATCATCCACAGATTTAGATGTACTCCATCCCCTAAACATTTGATTGTCGTCATTAACAGCATATATAGCTTCGTTGTAATTAACATACAGATTACTGCTTAATGGAGCATTACGTTTAAATTGCAGTTTCAACTTAGAGTCATCAACCGTACGACCATTACCGCCATTACCAGTAGTTTCCATATAATACGAGATTGTTCCACCATTGGCATCAAAGGTAACCTCGCAACCATCTTCATATACTGCATAAAGTGTTGTATCCTGGTACGCTGTAATCTCATTAATCTCTACAGCCTGACCGCCCTCTGTTAATGACCATCCTACACACACCTTTGAAGAATCATTGGCATAGGTTACATACTTTGTTGAAAAATACTCACCCTGAGGAATGTTGACTGTCATGGTCTTGCTGCCATCATAAAACTTACCATCACCGGCATTATAAGTGATGGTGCACTTCTCCGACCACTTGGCATAAAAAGTCATATCCTCGGAAACAAGGACATCATAAAAGCTTGTAACATATCTTGTGCAATCCTTATCAAGATACCAACCGTTAAACACATAATCCCCATAGGTTTTTCCTGTCATATAGGTCAGATACAAGTCACTCTTTGAGTTTTTCTTTACATAATAGGAATGTGTGTATTCGTCAGAACTAAATTCATCAGCAGCAATACCGTAATCAAAGGTCACCTTGTAGCCGGGTTCCCACTTTGCATATACTGTCACATCCTCTGTAGGAGTATAATTTCCATCAACAAGAGTAATTTCTTTTGTCAAAGCGGCATCTTCATACCATCCGGCGATAACCTTGCCATCACTTGTATATCCCGAGACACTTCCAATTAAATACATACTTGATCCAACAGGAATTGACCATTTCTCGTCTTTACACTCCGGATTCTGATTAAAATATCCCTCACCGGCATCCAATGTCACCGAATAACATTCTCTAGTCCAGCCTGCATAGTATGTCTGTCCGGAAGTAATTGCGGTATTCTCTGTTACCTGCTGGGTGCAAGCTGCATCGGTATACCAACCGGTAAGACCATAGTTTTCTCGATATGCATTAGGCATTCCTGTTGACTGGAGTGTCTTTCCTCCTTTTATATACCATTTTCCATCAGAATCGCCATATTCAATGAAAGATGTAGAACCATTACATGTACCACCATTAAAATCTACGGTAACATATAAATCACTGTCTCCATTAACCGCACGCCAGTTAGCGTATATTGTCATATTTCCTTCGGGAACAAAGGTTTCAATATCACTTATAGGCTCATCGTAATTCGAGTCCTTATACCAGCCATCAAAAAGATAATTATTATAGCTGTCAAACGGTTCAGCCACGGTTCCTATAGCTGATCCGGCATCAATAACCTGTTCCCTGGTAGCTTCATAATAGCCATTGGAACTGATATTATAAAAACCACCCTGACTTGTAGCAAAGGTGATCGTATATTTCTCACCCGCATTAGGCTCAGCCTTGGCAACCATGTTTCCCGGCAAAAACAGCAACAGCATCATCATTGCCAGAACACTAAGTAAACACTTCCCTTTCATTAGTACCCTCCTAGAATAGACTAGTTTTATTACAACGTTTTTAATACATAACTTAACAAACCGTTATCTAGTCTACTCCAGAAATTTAAGAATGTCTATACTTTTTGCTCATATTTTATAACTATTTTTGCATTATATTTGCAATTTATTATTTAAGCTCAAATTTACGTTATTGTTTTAATTATATTGCGTCTATCATTCATATCTTTTATGGATTACTGTCATCATTCACAAATCAAAAAGGCTTCCTTCTATAATGAAGAAAAGCCTTTATCAGAAACCTGCATGAAATCCATATAATAGTAATATTCAATTGCCACATAAAATCTACGCATCCACCACAATATCCGCTGCGGTGCACCTCACAACGGAAGCAAGGTCCGAGGGACTTAGCTCTATCTGGTATCCCACCTTGCCGGCGCTGACAAATATCCGCTCATACTGCATTGCAGTCTCGTGGATGAATGTAGGGAACTGTTTCTTCATTCCTATAGGTGAGCAGCCGCCGTGCACATAACCGGTAAGCGGAAGGAGTTCTTTTTGCTTGATCATACTGACTGCCTTCTCGCCTGCTGCCTTAGCTGCCTTTTTGAGGTCAAGTTCTTCCTTAACGGGAACCACGAAAACATAGTAGGCTCCGCTTTTTGCCTGCGTAACAAGCGTTTTAAAGACCTTCTCGGGATCCTCGCCGAGAAGGCCTGCTATCTCTTCACCGGACATCGTCGCATCCGGATTATAGGCGTGACTCTCGTAAGCTATCTTCTTTCCGTCAAGCACACGCATAACATTTGTTTTTTCCTCTTTTTTCATTTCATTCTCCTACTGACTGCACTCCTGAAGAACGGGTTTTAACCCGCGGAATTCATCCAGGTAATCAGCAATCTTCTCCTTAATAAATTCAATATCGTTTCTCTTCCCCGCAAATTCAAGTTCCTTCGATTTTGCTGAAAAATCCGCCATCCCAAGCGTCAGTGAGCTCCCCTTAAGGGCATGAACAGTCACGATAAACATTTCGAGATCATCATTTGTAAGACAGTCCTCAAGCAGATCAGCCTTTTCATCAATATGATCCGTAAACATGGAAAGCGCCATCATATATGTCTCGGCAGTGCCGCAATACTCAACGCCCTGCTTTACATCGATCCAAGGAATATCCAGAAGCTTTGCCGGAATTCCTTCCAGTTCATCATCTTCCTTTGCCTCTTCGACCTCTTCCGATGATGCCTGCGCGACTAAATGGACCTTCTCATCAGGAAGATACTGAATGAGCATATCCATAAATTCTCCGACTACCACAGGTTTTGACAAATAATTGGTAAAACCGGCTTCAAGCATACGCTCACGGTCTCCTGCAACAGCGTTTGCCGTAATGGAAATAATAGGTGTTGTGGCAGCCTTCTCTGGATATTCTTCCTTTATTTTGGCAAGCGTTTCGATGCCATTCATGTGTGGCATCAAATAATCAAGCAGAACAAGGTCATATGAACCAGCCGCAAATTTATCGATTCCTTCCGCGCCGCTCTCCGCAGTATCTATCTGAATTCCGGTCGGCTCTAGGAGCCCACAAAGTACCTGCAGGTTCAAAGCTGTATCATCAACAATCAGAATGTGACTATCCGGTGATGTAAAGTTTCTACGCTCTGCCTTATCAGTATATTTATAAGAAGTAAGAGCATCCATCCAGTTTTCACCAATAGGAGTGTTCTCCGCAATTTCCTGCGAAACATCAAAATGAAAATTCGACCCTGCATTATAGATACTGTCCACGCTAAGCTGTGATCCCATCATCCGAAGAAGGGCCGAGGTTATAGAAAGTCCTACACCTGTACCCGCTATAGTACGTGTGCGATTTGTATCGAGCCGTTCAAAAGGCGCTAACAGTTTTTCCTTATCCTCGTCCTTAATTCCAATTCCTGTGTCAATCACAGATACTCTTATGGCAGCAATGTTCTCTTTTTTCTCAAGCACCGTTGCCTTAAAGGTTACGCTTCCTTTTTCCGTATATTTAACAGCATTTGTCAAAAGATTAGTGATCACCTGCTTAATTCTCAGCGCATCACCCTTCATCCTTACGGGCATCTTAGCATCTATTTCAAAGCGAAGTTCAAGTCCCTTTTCCTCAGCCCTAAAACGAATAAGATTATAAATATCTCCGATAACATCCGGCAAATAATACTCTTCGCAGACAAGCTCCATCCTACCTGTCTCTATCTTGGTAAAGTCTAAAATATCGCGTATTATGGAAAGAAGACTTGTCCCGGACTTCCGAATATTGTCTGTACAGGACAGGATTTTATCATCATTGGAGCTTTGCCGTATAATTTCATTCATTCCCATTATTACATTGATCGGGGTACGAATTTCATGACTCATATTTGTCAGGAAAACTGTCTTGGCAGCATTCGCTTTTTCAGCCTCTTTTAAAGCCCCATCCAGAAGAATAGCCTTTTCAGCTGCCTCTTCCTCTGCAACAAATGCATGAATGAGACAGGTTGAAATCAAGAAGCCAGTCACACAAAAAGGCAGAAGCGGATTAAAGGTTTGAAATGTCATAAAAACAGCCATAACTGCCCCTGATACTGCAATTGTCCGATATTGATGTCTCTTGTTTTTTGCCTCCTTAAAGTATGCCCTGAAAGTGTATAATGCAACTACTGTAAAAAAAACATCCTGTATAATCAAAAAAAGATATCGTATAGGCAGTGATAAGAAGATGCCATTTTCGTCAAATGAAAATACTATAGGGGTAAAAATGTTAATCACAAGACATGAAACAACAAAGATAAACGTGACTTTCCCAACATAAAGAAGAATCCTGTCAGTAAAGCTGTTCCTATCCAGATAGGTCACAACAAATCTTGTCCAAAATAAGACAGCAATAGCTTGCGATGCGAAATATGCGATAGTATCCAGATAAACCAACGGGATAATATGCATCTCATACAATAATCCCCAGGCGATATCTGTTACCATAAACAGAATAAGGCTGTGAAGAAAGTGCCTGTATTCAAGCTTTGCTTTCGGTAATTCCCTGCTATATCCTGTTCTAAACAGTTTGTTGTTTATAATAAAACATATTACTAAAGATAACGAAGCTAAACTGGAATAATACATATAGTGACGCCCCCTGTGTTGTCACAATGAATCTATTTATCATCCTCCATAAATCTCATCTTATTGCTGCCTTCAGGCTTGGGCTGACCGATAGCAACACCGATCTGCTGGGACTTTTTCCTCTCTTTCATACATTTGGGACAGATTGTACCGAAGTTTGTGGGGCTTCCGCAAACCTGGCAATAGTTTCCCATGAGCACCTGTTTCATTGAAGGGTCGTCCTTGTACTGAATGCGACCCTGTTTAATCCAATTCTTCACTTTACTGAGAGGGATATTAAAGTGCTGCGCCACCTCATAATCCCTCACATCATTCGCACGGATATAGTCGCGGACATCACAAAAGAGCTCCTGCTCAGCACACAAGGGGCAGAGATCCCCCTCCACACCATGAAGAAGCTTTCTTCCACAATTTTTGCAAACTCTTACCCCTGTCTTAATTCCATGGGGGTCGATCTTTGCACCCTGGGCTTGTTCAAAGCGCTGCAGGTTCTTGTCATAGCTGTCCATACTCATACCTCTATTTTAAAACGTTAAAGCGGAAAATTAAATAAAGATTGCGCTGTTTAGATTTTTTTAATCATTCTGCTCATTGCAACATGGTATAGTGCATGATATACTATGTGAGTTTTGAAATTAATTAAACTAGTTATTTCCTTATTCTATGCCTTCCCCCTGGGGGGGCGCTCGACGTCCGGGGGACGTCGGTCCAGCGCGGACCGAAGCGGAGCGTAGACAGGTGGCAGCGAAGCTGCCGGATGAGGGGATTGTAAAATTGAACCATTCATTTCATACGGAGGTAAAAATGAAACAGACAAGAAACGATGTCAGAAACGTAGCAATCATAGCCCATGTCGATCACGGTAAAACCACACTGGTTGACGGACTGCTCAGACAGAGCGGCGTATTTCGTGAGGGCCAGGACGTCGTAGAGCGTGTTATGGATTCAGGCGATATCGAGCGTGAGCGCGGAATCACCATCATGTCCAAGAACACAGCTATTTCTTATAAAGATATAAAGATCAACATCATCGACACTCCCGGCCACGCAGATTTCGGCGGTGAGGTTGAGCGAGTTCTCAAGATGGTTAACGGCGTTATCCTTGTCGTTGATGCTTTTGAGGGTGCGATGCCCCAGACCAAGTTCGTTCTTGGAAAAGCGATGGAGCTTAAACTCCCTGTAATCGTATGCATCAACAAGATCGACAGACCCGAGGCTCGTCCCAATGAAGTTATCGACGAAGTTCTTGAGCTTCTTCTTGACCTTGGCGCAGATGATAAGCAGCTTGACTGTCCTTTCGTATTTGCATCAGCAAAGGCCGGAACTTCATCCATGTCACTTGATGAGCCCGGAAGCGACCTTAAGCCTCTTCTTGACACCATCATTAACTACATTCCTGCTCCTGTCGGCGATCCCGATGCAGGCACACAGATGCTCATCAGCACAATCGACTACAACGAGTATGTAGGTCGTATCGGTGTAGGAAAAATTGATAACGGTTCAGTTAAGGTAAATCAGGAAGTCCTCGTAGTAAATCATCACGAGCCTGACAAGTCCTACAAGACTAAGATCAGTAAGCTCTATGAGTTCCAGGGTCTTGGTAAGGTTGAGGTTCAGGAAGCAGGCATCGGTTCAATCGTCGCTATTTCCGGTATCGAGGATCTCAAGATCGGTGATACACTCTGTGCAACAGATGCACCTAATGCTATTCCTTTCCAGAAGATCTCAGAGCCCACAATCTCTATGAACTTCATCGTCAACGATTCACCTCTTGCAGGTCAGGAAGGTAAATATGTAACTTCACGTCACATCCGTGACCGTCTTTATAAAGAGCTCAACACCGATGTATCTCTTCGTGTTGAGGACACCGAAACAACAGAGACTTTCAAGGTTTCAGGACGTGGTGAGCTTCACCTTTCAGTTCTTATCGAGACAATGCGTCGTGAGGGCTATGAGTTCGCAGTAAGTAAGGCTGAGGTTATCTACAAGGAAGACGAGAACGGCAAGAGGCTTGAGCCCATGGAGAAGTGCTACATCGACGTTCCGGAGGAGTTTTCCGGTAGCGTTATCCAGAAGCTCGGTGAGAGAAAAGGTGAGATGATCAACATGGGACTTGCAAACGGCGGTTATACACGCCTTGAGTTCCTCATCCCTTCAAGAGGACTTATCGGTTACAGAGGTGAGTTCATGACAGATACCAAGGGTAACGGTATCATGAACACCATCTTCGACGGCTACGCACCTTACAAGGGAGATATCTCCTATCGTAAGCAGGGTTCACTTATCTCCTTCGAGACAGGCGAGGCTGTAACTTACGGTCTGTTCAACGCTCAGGAGCGCGGACAGCTCTTCATCAGCCCCGGCGATAAGGTTTACTCAGGAATGGTTATCGGTACTTCAGGAAAAAGTGAGGACATCGAGGTTAACGTATGTAAGACCAAGCACCTCACCAATACAAGAACATCATCTGCTGATGAAGCACTCAGACTTGTACCTCCGCGTATCATGTCTCTCGAGCAGTGCATCGACTTCATCGACACAGATGAGCTCCTTGAGGTAACACCTACAACTCTTAGAATCCGTAAAAAGATCCTTGATCCTACACTCAGAAAGAGAGCTGGCTTCGCTGCCAAGAATAAGAAATAAAAAAATGTCGGGGTCGCCCAATACCGGGCGACCCCGTTTTCGTTTACTCAAGTTCCTTCGCAACGTCTTTTAGCAAGGAGCGAATTTCCAAATGTTGAGGACATGCGGTTTCACAACCTCCGCACTCGATGCAATCGCTGGCCTTTCCTTTTCCGTCAGAAGTTAACACATTTGCATAATACATCTTCTGATTCCAGTCGTTGAAAATTTTCCTGGTGTTCATGCAGGAGAAAATCTCCGGAATCATAATATTCATCGGACAGTGATTCTGTTCTACACAGTAGTGACATGAGGTGCAGGGAATTGCATCAAGGTTCTTGTAGATAGCTGTAACCTTGGCTATTGCACCCATTTCCGCCTCATCCAGAGGCTTAAAGTCCTTCATGAAAGATACGTTGTCCTTCATCTGTGCAAAATCGCTCATTCCGGAGAGGACTATTCGTATTCCGTCCTGGCTCGCAGCGAATCTAATGGCATAGCTTGCATTTGATAATCCGGCTCCCAGTTCATCAAATACCTTCTGTGCATCTGCAGGGAGATTCACAAGATTTCCTCCCTTTACGGGCTCCATCACGATAACCGGCTTGCCGTGCTTTCTGCACACATCAAGACATTTGTGGCTCTGAACGGCAGGATCCTCATAATCAAGATAATTGAACTGAATCTGAACGATCTCTACCTCGGGATAAGTTGTGAGTATCTTATCCAGTACCTCTGCACTGTCGTGGAAAGAGAGCCCTACGTGCCTTATCTTACCCTCTTCCTTGAGCTTGAAGGCAGTCTCGTATGCCTTGCACTTCTTGAAATGCTCGAAATTCTTTGCATTCTGGGCATGCATCAGATAGAAGTCAAAATAATCCACGCCGCAAGCATCGAGCTGACTCTGGAAAAATGGCCGAATATCCTCTTCCTTGCTGAAATAGGGCTCAGTCAGTTTATCAGTCAAAAGGAATTTTTCTCTCGGATATCTGTCGGAAACAGCGATTTTGATAGCCTTTTCAGATTTACCATCAATATAGCCATGCGCAGTGTCAAAGTAATTAAAGCCGCTATTTATGAAATAATCCGCCATATCCTTGAACTGCTCGATATCAACTTCCGTACCCTTCATTGGAAGTCTCATGCATCCAAATCCGAAAAATGTTTTTATTTCAGGGAATGAATTGTCCATTGTGTGTCCTCCAAACAAAATGATAATAATTCTTAAATACTCAGATTTAAAGTTTATCATATTGATTGTGCACAATATATAGGGCATTATGTAAAATAATTATTATCGATTATTGTGACTTTTTCAGACTATACAAATCAAATTCAAAATGGATAATAACCCTCTCCGGTCTCCTCGATGCCAAGTCTGCCCTCAGTCTTCTGAGTAAGACCATCTTTAATTCTATCTGCGTCTTCCATGCGAACAGTGATGTCATACTCCACCTTGTCGGTGTAGGTTTCGTTTTCAAGAGGAATCTCCTCCTGTCTGAGGTAATACTGAATGCCGTTCACCAGTGTGTAATCGGCGGTTAGGTGAAATCTCTTGCCATAGACCATCTCTCCCACTTTTGCTGCGGCGAGCCCCGCCTGAGCCGCCTGAGTGTAGGCGCGTACAAGTCCCCCGGTTCCAAGAAGAACTCCTCCGAAATATCTTGTTACTATTATAAGGACGTTAGTTACTCCGGCGCCTTTTATGACTTCAAGAATCGGTTTTCCCGCAGTACCCGAGGGTTCACCGTTGTCACTGCACCTTGCCACCCCAAAATCCGAGCCGATAACAAAAGCATAGCAGTTGTGTCTGGCATCCCAGAACTTTTTTTGAAAAGCAGCTATCTGCTCCTCAGCCTCCTGCACGCTCTCCACCGGTAAGACATTTGCAATGAAGCGGGATTTCTTTTCAACTATTTCACCGCATCCCTGCTCTAATATCACTTTATAACTGTCCGTTTTTCCCATGTATTCCCCCAGACTATCCATTATTTGTCATATTTGTTATAATAGTAGTTTGAATAATACTACTTATTAATATTACTAAAAAATGATATACGAATTGCTCTGTATATCATACCACTACTGGAGGAATTTATGAATTTTGGCAGAAAAGGTATCAGAGATCAGCAACACTCTATAGTCTCAGGTACTACCAAATGGGGGAAGAAAATCTCTCTTATATCATTTGAACTTATACTTATAGTATGCATCGGTATTGCTGTTATCGGAGTATGCGCAGGTATCGGTGTGTTCAGAGGTATTATTGATACTGCGCCGGAGATTGGCAAAATAAATGTAACTCCCACCGGATATTCAACCTTTGTATACGATACGGAAGGTAACCAGACAGCAAAGCTGGTTTCAACCGATTCAAACAGAATCCCGGTTACAATGGACATGATTCCCGAAAATCTTGCTCACGCTTTCGTAGCCATAGAGGATGAGCGTTTTTACCAGCACAACGGTATTGATATTCAGGGTATCTTCAGAGCTGCTTACATTGGTATCACCAGCCATGATCTCTCTCAGGGTGCAAGTACCATAACCCAGCAGCTTCTTAAGAACAACGTATTTACCGGATGGACCAGTGAGAACTCCGATATCGCCAAGATAAAGCGTAAGGTTCAGGAGCAGTATCTCGCAATTCAGCTTGAAAAAACCATGAGCAAGGAGGATATCCTCCTTAACTATATGAACACCATCAACCTGGGCTCTAACACTCTCGGTGTGCAGGCAGCTTCACTTCGCTATTTCAACAAGTCTGTTACTAACCTGACTCTGTCAGAGTGCGCGGTTATCGCAGGTATCACGCAGAACCCCAGCCGTTTTAATCCCATTACGCATCCGGACAAGAACGCTGAGCGCCGTGAGACAGTACTGAAAAAAATGCTGAAACAGGGCTACATCTCTCAGATAGAGTTTGATGAAGCAATGAACGACGATGTCTATGCCAGAATTCAGGTTGCTGACAAGGAGACTGCTGATAACACCATCAACTCCTACTTCGTCGATGCCCTTACAAACCAGCTTATCGACGACCTGATCGATGCAGGTTATAACGAGACTCAGGCTTATACGCTCCTGTACAGCGGTGGTCTTAAGATCTACTCAACACAGGATCCCGCTATTCAGTCGATCTGTGACTCGGTTTACATGGATGAATCCAATTATCCTGAAGGCACTAAATACCTTCTCGATTATGCACTTACTACAATTGATTCTGAGGGCAATCCTACCAACTACAGCACAGAGATGATGAAATCTTATTTCCAGCAGGAGAACAAAGGCTTCAACATGCTGTTTAACTCAGAGGAAGAAGCAGATGCGGCAATTGAAGCCTACAAGGCTGCTGTTGTCGGACCAAATGATACCATCGACGGTGAGCGCAAGAATCTCACACCTCAGCCTCAGGTATCTCTCACAATTGAGGATCACACCACAGGCTATGTGGTAGCCATGGTCGGAGGCCGCGGAAACAAGACCGCTTCCAGAACTCTTAACCGTGCAACAGACACTGTTCGCCAGCCCGGTTCCACCTTCAAGGTGCTCTCAACCTATGCACCTGCTCTGGACAGCGCAGGCCTTACCCTTGCTACCGTATTTAACGATGCTCCGTTTAATTATCCCGACGGCCGCCCCGTTAACAACTGGTACGGCGAGTCCTACAGAGGTCTTACCTCTATAAGAACCGCGATCGAGCAGTCAATGAACATCATCGCAGTTAAGACGATGACCGTTATCACTCCTCAGCTTGCTTTTGATTATCTGAAAAATTTCGGTTTCACGACCCTTGCTGAAAACGAAGAAATTAACGGTAAGATTTTCACAGATGTTCAGCTTCCTACAGCTCTCGGCGGTCTGACACACGGTGTCACCAACATGGAACTTAACGCAGCTTATGCGGCAATCGCAAATGGGGGCGTTTACATCAAGCCCAAGCTTTATACCAAGGTTGTCGACCACGAAGGTAATACCCTTCTTGATAATACGAACTCCGATTCCACAAGAATCCTCAAGGAGTCCACTGCTTATCTGCTTACAAGTGCAATGCAGGACGTTGTAACCAAGGGTACAGGTACCGCTGTTAACTTCGGAACAACCGCCATAGCAGGTAAGACAGGTACTACCTCAGATGAGAACGACGTTTGGTTTGCAGGCTACACAACCTATTACACTGCAACTACCTGGGCAGGCTATGACAACAACGTGGATCTGACCACCAAAGCAGAGCAGCATCTTGCGAAGGACATGTGGAGAGCCGTAATGTCCAAGATACATGAGAACCTGCCCTCCACCACCTTCGAGAAACCCGCTTCCGTTGTCACAGCCACGGTATGCTCAAGATCAGGAAAATCGCCTATTGCAGGACTCTGTGATGGCACACTTATGACCGAGTACTTTGAAGAAGGTACTGCTCCCTCTGATAGCTGTAACGTTCACTATTCAGGAATTCTGTGTCAGAGTGATCAGCATCCCGCTACAGAACAGTGTCCTTTCAAAATATCAGGTGTATTTGAGCTTATTCCTCCGGAGCCTGCAGCACTTCAGGCACAGTCACCCGGCGGCAGCGGTTCAGGCAACTACACTACCAGTGTTGACGAAGCAGGAAATACGGTTGTAACCCCTTCCGTAACCTGTCACCACACACCTGAATTTATGGCTCAGCCTAATATACAGGAAATTCTAGCTCAGGAGACAAGCCTTATCCAGCAGGGTATCATCTACACAGGTCCTGCCGTGGGCAATGCAAATGCTACACCTGCAAGTCCGGATTCTCTTAATACTACGGATCCGAATGCAGCACCTGCTGAAACACCGGCAGAAACTCCTGCTCCTGCAGAAACTCCTGCTCCCGCTGAAACTCCTGCTCCCGCAGAGAATGTTCAGCCCGCTCAGGAAGCAGCACCTGCTCCCGAGGCAGCTCCCGCCGCCACTCCCGAAGAGGACAATGCCGACGATGAAGAAGAGGACGATGAATAAGGGGATTCCCGAGTAATGGATATACATAATGATCAGAATGTTTCAAAAAAATCCGGATGGAAGACATTAGTTTTCTATCTTACCTACACAGCCATATTTGCTGCCATGTCAGCTCTTGTCTATGGATATTTCTATTCAAACGGCAAGAGCCTCATCTGCGAGGGTGATACCTGGCGGCAGCATCTTAAGGCTGCGGCTTACTATTCAAAGTGGCTCCGCGGAGTTTTTTATCATGTATTCAAGGACCACTCCCTCAGCCTTCAGACCTTCGCCTTCGGGATAGGATACGGAAGCGACATGTATCCTACGCTTCAGTACTATGCCCTCGGCGATCTTCTTAATTTATTTTCCGCTTTTGTAAAAACAGAATATATTCATATCTACTTCCAGGTAGTTATGATTCTACGCGCGTACCTTGCAGGTATCACCTTTTCACTGTATGCAAAATATATGCGAAAAGATATGTCCGCGCCGGCACTTCTTGCAGGAATGTTCACCTACAGCTTCGGTTCATATTTCATGTACCTCGGCCTGTGGCATCCCTTCTTTGCGAACCCTTTGATCTATCTCCCGCTGGTTCTTCTCGGGGCGGAGAAGATCTTAAAAGAGAAAAAGCCGGCATTTTTCGCTGTTGCCGTCTTTCTCGCAGGTACCAACAATTTCTACTTTTTCTATATAATCGTGCTCCTTACTATCATCTATGTAATCGTACGGCTGCTTTTTTCATACATTGGAAAACACGAACCCGGTGCTATGCTTCGTACCATCGGCACATTCTTTGTCTACGGAATTATCGGCACCCTGATGAGCATGTTCATCCTGCTGCCTGTTCTCGTTGCTTTCCCAAATAATCCGAGAGCGGCTTCGGGAATCACCATCCCGCTCTTCTATGACGCTGCATATTACAAGGAGCTCTGGAAAAATGTCTACAGCTTCGTCTATCACGGATCAAACGACACTCAGCTTGGCTTTACACCGGTATTTGTAATAGCTGCTGTATTCATTATTATCCGCGCTGTGTATTATCTAGTAGCAAGAAAAGGCTCTACAGAATCCGGAACAAAAGCAGCTATCTACCAGGAACTGGTTTACATGATACTTCTTACCATCTTCCTGTGCCTGCCGTTTTGCGGATATGTCTTTGCAGCCTTCTCCTATGCCGTAAACAGATGGGCTTTTGCCTGTGCTCTTTTCGCAGGTTTTATAACCGCTGAATTTACGGACTTCACAGGAAATAAAGCAGCTGCTTTCATGGGAAAAGGAAAAGAGCGTAAACCCGCTTTTGTCGCTTCTATCGTAAGCATTATGGTCCTTATGATAACACTCGGATTTATCATGAAAAATGGCCGCATGGCGTACTCCCCCGACGAGGGCAACATGATAAGAGATTACATGGATATCTGCACTCCCGAGGAAATGTATGCCCAGCTTCAGAGCACCGAAGTTCAGGTGGTCGAAGAAAATGCAGCAGCTTCAGGCCTCGATGCCTCGAATGATTTTTACCGCTATTCAGGCCGAGACCTTGTCTGGAACGCTGCTATGCTCGATGGCATATCCTCAACACAGTTCTTCTGGAGTCTTGCCGATAAGAGCGTATCCGAGTACTTCAAGCTCATGGCTATAAACGACCAGCAGAGCTTTGCATACTTTGCCCTGGACGACAGAGCAGTCCTTAATTCGATTGCCGGAGTTCGATACTACTCTCTCAGATATAACACTCCTGAGCAACAGGCCTTCGTACCCTGCGGATATGTACCGTCCTATGAAAAGTACAACTTTGGAATCTATGAAAACCCTGACGCTATGCCTCTTGGTTTTACTTATAACAGCGCCATATCAGAGTCTGCTCTAAGCGCCATGACTCCTGTTCAGCGCGAAGAAGCACTCCTTTACGGAGCCGTTCTAAAAGATGATATCGCATCCAAATATCCGGAAGCTGAGCCGGTTTTCACCTCTGAGTCTATTCCTTATGACATAACTCTTGAGGGCGATGTAAAGGAAGTAAACGGCGGTTTCAAGGCAAAAGCAGGTTCCTCCGTTCTTCTCACCTTTAACGGTAACCCCGGCTGCGAAACTCTTTTGTATCTGAAGAACCTTCGAATCAAGTGTAAAAATGACGTGCCCAGCATCATCATCTCCACAGAGCTCGCTGACGGCACCTGTATCAGCAAAAATATCGATTACAAGACAGAGCGCTCCTGGTACTACTCAGGCTGGCACGATTTCCTTGTGAATCTCGGAAATGCCAACGAGGCAAAGACCTATATCAGGATCAATTTTAATGAAAAAGGCACCTATAAATTCGATGAGATGAGCGTGTATTGCAGATCGCTTGCAACCATGCATGACCGCCTCACAGAGCTTAAAGCACATACACTTACGGATGTGGATCTTCACAAGAATCCCATCTCCTTTGCAACGAATACTATTACAGGAAGCATTGACTGCGGCGACAGTGAGATTTTCTTCTTATCAATTCCTTATTCCAAGGGATGGACCGCCTACGTTGACGGCAAAAAGACAGAGCTCCTCACAGCCGACACCATGTTCAGTGCTCTTGAAATGACCGATGGCCACCACGACATCAAACTGGTTTACCACACCCCGGGTCTCGTGGCAGGATTTATCCTAAGCCTGATAGGAATAATAATGCTTATAATATCTATTGCCTTCCCCTTTGGGGGAAGGTGTCAGCAAAGCTGACGGATGAGGGGGATTGCGCTAATGCTTACACTATCTGACCTTTGTGCAGAACTGTCTATCACTCCCGCCACAGGGAGAAACTGGATAAAGCTCGGTAAGATTAAGCCTGAAGGAAAAAAGGGACGCTCGTATCTCTTTTCTGAGGAGTACGTCAGCTCCCTCAAAGCCGATCTTGAAAACGGAAAGATCAAATCCTTAAAGAGCCGCAGGAACAAGACCTACGTATCGGGTAAGCTCCTGTACAGCTCTTATATTCCTGCGACTTCTCCCAATCTCCCGCTGGTTAACAAACTTATTTCAGACATTGCCGACTTTGAAAGCTGCAGTGCTCTTACTACAGAACCTGAAGAAACAGCAGAATCTTCAGAGCAGACCAAACCTTTTGAACTCACAGATTCCATGCTGAAAGCCATCCTTGCGGGCTGCGCAAAAAGGCTTATTTCCAAAAGAATTTCGGATGAAGAACAGGAGAAATACTCACACCTTATCACGGAGCTTCATCCATCCGAAGACGACACATCCTTACCTGAGGACATCATCTCTCTAACCGGGAACTTCGAGTACGTTCCCGGCGAGGATACTCTTGGTCTGATATACATATCTTTAAAGCACCTTCGCGCAAGGAAAAGCGAGGGAACCTATTACACTCCCGGAACAATCGTACAAAGACTTCTCGGACACCTTTTTGAGGCATCAATCCTCTCAGAAGGTCAGGATAAACAGATCCTTGATCCGGGCTGCGGAACCGGTAACTTTTTATTATGTCTTCCTCCGGGTGTCCCTGCCGGGAATCTCTACGGCTATGATCTCGATGAGACCAGTATTCTTCTTGCAAGGATTAACCTGGCACTCAAGTACAGAATCCCTGATGTCGATTTCTGGAAAGAGCATCTTATAGTAAGGGATTTCCTCCATGAAAACAGGAGTGATAAAACCTACGATATTATCCTTGGCAATCCTCCCTGGGGTTCTTCTTTCACTGCAGATGAAAAGACTTACCTCAAGGATACTTTCGAATGCGGCAAGGCAAAATCACCCGATTCCTTTGATCTTTTTACTGAGCAGGCTCTCGGTCTTCTTAAAGACGGCGGTACACTTTCCTACGTCCTTCCGGAGTCGGTCCTTCTTGTCAAAACTCATCGAATAATTCGTGAGCTTCTGCTGAAGACAACCACACTTACGCACCTTGAATATCTGGGAGATGTATTCGATCATGTCCAGTGCCCTTCCGTGATAATGCAGGTACAAAAGTCCACCGACAGCTTCCTTTCAAAAAATCCTGTCGTATATGAAAAGGATTCCTACTTTAAAATCACTTCTAAGCGGAAGCTGACAGGAGACGCCTTCGACTTCCTCATGCCCGACAATGAGTACCGGATCCTTAACCATCTGGAGACTCTGCCCGGTGCAAAAAGACTCGAAGGAAATGCCGAGTTTGCACTTGGAATAGTGACAGGTGCCAACAAGGAAATGCTCAAATCACGAAAGACCGCAAACAACGAAGTTATACTGAAAGGCACCGATATTTTCAAATATGCCTTCAGAATCCCCAAGTGCTACATAAACTTCGATCCCGATAAATGCCAGCAGGTAGCACCTCTTTCCATGTACCGGGCACCTGAAAAGCTGCTCTATCGTTTCATCGGAGGACGACTTGTTTTTGCATATGACGACAAACAAACGCTGTCTCTTAACAGCTGTAATATCGTAATTCCGAACATTAAAAATCTCAGCATGAAATATATTATGGCGATTTTAAACTGCAGTGCCTCCGAATATTATTTCATCAAAAAATTCCGGTCGGTAAAAATCCTAAGATCGCACATCGAACAGATACCGATCCCGGATGCGGATGCTGATACCCAAGACAAAATAATTGCCATAATTGACAGTATCTTAGAGCTTTGCGGGACCCCCGGTGATTCAAAATCACCCTCCGAGGGCGAACGCAAAAGCAAGATAACCGCACTTTACAATGAGCTCGATGATAAGTGTTTTAAGCTGTTCAATTTATCGGACAGTGATATCTCATTCATAAAAGATGAACTTAAAAACGAGAACTTATTTCTTCCACTATAGCATTTACGGAATTTCGTGTTATAATTGATATACACTTTCACGTTTTGCGTAAGGAGATTTCTTGTATTTTTTTCAAGAGGATTTAGATGAGTGATAATATCGAAAAGTTAAAGACAATTTCACTTGACGAACATGCGGATCAGTTGTTCGACAAAATCATAAATACTACCCAGGACTGTATCTTCTGGAAGGATACCCAGCGCAGATTTGTCGGAGTAAACCAGGCATTTCTCAATTTTTATGGTTTTAAATCAGCTGATGAAGTTATCGGTAAAACCGACGAGGATATGGGCTGGCATCCGGATCCTGAACCTTTCATGCAGGATGAGCTCCGGGTCCTTCACGGTGAGAGTACTCACAATGTTCATGGCCTGTGTATTGTTAAAGGCGAAGTAAGAGAGATCATTGCTACCAAAACACCTATTTACGATGAAGGTGTTATTATCGGATTTGTAGGCTCCTTTATGGACGTCACCGAGGAGCAGGAACACATCAGGAAAATCGAACAGCTTAATAAAATAAACGACAAGCTTCTCGATAATGAAAAGCGTGCCAACAGACGCATGTCGGAATTCTTATCCCGCATGAGTAATGAAATCAAGAATCCCATGAACGCCATCTCCGCTCTGTCCTATCTTGGAATGAATCAGGAGGATGTCGACGTCCTTCGAAGTGATATGAGAAAAATCTACACTTCCAGTCACTATCTCTCCAGACTTATGAGCGATATTCTCGATATTGATAAAATCGACGGCGGTAACTTAAACCTCGACCCGAAAAGAGCATCCCTTGATGATATTGTGGACGGCGTTGAGAATATCACCAAAGCCTTCGCAAAAGAAAAAAATGTGACAGTCATCGTGCACAGAGAATACAGAGCAAACCCGCAGGTCATCTGCGACCTCGGACGAACTCAGCAGATGGTGATTAACTTAACCAATAACGCCGTAAAGTTCAGCGAACGCGGAGACACTGTCGAGATATATGTTTCTTCCAAAAAGCACGGTGATTTTTACAGAATAAAATTTGTAGTAAAAGATGAGGGTTGCGGCATCGGCAGTGCCTTTATGCCAAGCCTTTTCAGAACCTTCTCACAGGAAAAGAGGAATCCCAGCAAGTATGGCACAGGTACAGGCCTTGGACTTTCCGTCGCAAAGCGCCTTGCATGTCTCATGAAGGGTGATATTATCGCAGAAAGCGAAGAAGGAATCGGAAGTACCTTCACAGCCACAATAGAGCTCGACGCAGTACCACCGGAAAGCTGACAGCGGGTTAACTTAAATCCCACAATGTAAATCACGAAAAACAACGGATAGCAAGCTCTTTGCTATCCGTTTTATTATCCACACATGTTAAATTAAGATCCGGACTGAACACTTGAAAGGAACTGTCTTGTACGTTCCTCCTTCGGGTTATTTATCACTTCCTTCGCAGGTCCCTTCTCCAGGATCACTCCGCCGTCCATGAAAATAACCTCGTCCGCAACATCTCTTGCAAATGCCATCTCATGAGTAACTATGATCATAGTGGTATTCTTGTTCGCAAGCTCTCTTATTACTCTCAGAACCTCACCGGTAAGCTCAGGATCAAGCGCCGAAGTGGGCTCATCAAAGCAGAGGATATCGGGTTTTAATGCAAGAGCACGGGCTATGGCAACTCTCTGCTGCTGTCCGCCGGAAAGCTGGTGCGGGTAGTTATCCATTCTGTCAGAAAGTCCCATCTGATCCAAAAGCTCTTTACCTCTTTTTATGATCGCATCACTATCCTGACCTCCGCTCAAAAGTCCCGGTGCAAGTGTAACATTCTCAAGAGCCGTGTACTGCGGGAAGAGATTGAATTGCTGGAAAACCATACCGAAATGGAGTCTCTTTTCACGAAGAGCATCCGCGCTTTCCATTGGAAGCGATGCATCAAAAAGCTTCTCTCCTCTTACGGTTATAGTTCCTTCGTCAGCTCTCTCCAGGAAATTCAGGCAGCGAAGCAGCGTTGTCTTTCCGCTTCCCGAGGATCCGATAATGGATATCGCCTGTCCCTCTTCCATGTCGAATGAGATTCCCTTAAGAATCTCGCTATTATCAAATTTTTTCTTTATATCTTTAACTTCAAGTATTGGCATTTTCCGTGTACCTTCTCATCCTTACCTAAAATAGCTCAGCTTCTTCTCTATATATCTGAACAGCAGTGTCAAAAGTCCGCTAAAGAGCAGATAAAATGCGCCTGTATAGAACAATGGCCAGATGATTCCGCTGCTCTTAATGAAGGCCTGTCCGTTCCAGATGATCTCATAAACCGCAATAACTCTCGCAAGAGAAGTATCCTTAACAAGGGTTATAACTTCGTTTGAAATCGGTGGAACGATTCGTTTGATGAGCTGCAGGAGAATAACTTTTTTGAAGGTCTGCCATCTCGTCATACCGAGAACCTGCGCAGCCTCGTATTGTCCTACCGGAATTGACTGAATTCCGCCTCTGTAGATCTCAGAAAAATAGCAGGCGTAGTTTATAACAAATGCAATAAGTGCTGCCATAAATCTTCCGGAGGTTGAAGTCCCCCATACGTTTAATCTAAGAAAAATTCCGGGTCCGTAGTATATGATAAGGAGCTGCAGCATCAGCGGTGTTCCACGTACAACCCAGATCAAAAACCTTATAGGTACCCTTATCAGAGGCAGCTTATTCATTGAGCCGAAGCAGATGAGAAGCCCCAGGGGCAGTGAAAAAACAAGTGTTAAAGCAAATAATTTAATTGTTGCCAGGAACCCCTCAAGCAGTGATAAGGTAACGGTCCAAAACATATATAGATTCCTCTTTCCGTAGTTTCAAATGCCCCGCCATTAAGCGGGGCATAGATTTCGCTATTTTTTAAAATCAGGATTATCTTGCAATTACGGCATCCTGAACGCCATACTGTTTTGCAATCTCCATCATGCTTCCATCAGCATACATAACCCCAAGCTGATCATTGATGTAAGCTGCAAGATCTGATCCCTTGCGGCATCCAATGCCATACTCCTCTGTTGTAAGTTCAACTGTGTGCGAAAGATCGGGATAACTTGTGCCCTCACCGATCATAGCGCCTGCCATGAGAAGGTCGATAATGCATGCACCCGAAGTACCTGCCTGAACCTCCATTACAGCGTCAGCCTGAGATGTAACGGATACAAAATCATAGCCGTTATCGGTAGCTGCCTGCTCACCTGCTGAACCTGCCTCAACCGCAAAGCTATAGGAAGCTGCATCCTCCGCACTTTTCACTTCATCCGCAATGTCTGAAGGAACAACTACAACCTGTGCATTGTTAAGATAAGGCTTGGTGCACTCCATTGCGTTTGTAACTTCGTTTGTAAGTGTCATTCCGTTCCATACTACATCAATTGACTTGTTATCAAGCTCAAGAATCTTGTTATCCCAGTCGATCTCTACAAACTCAGCTTCAACTCCGAGGGACTCGGCAACCTTCTTTGCAAGGTCAGCATCAAAGCCGATCCAGTTACCGCTGTCATCCTTGTAATCCATAGGCGCAAAGTCTGTGATTCCTACGATAAGCTTTCCTTTTCCTTTTATATAGTCAACATCGGAGCCCGCATCACTGCTCTCTGCTGCCTCTTCTGCAGTATCTGCAGTTGATGTGCCTTCGGCGCTGTCTGTCTTTGCTCCGCCGCATGCTGTAAGCGAAAATGTCATTGCTGTTATAAGTAATCCTGCTATTATCTTCTTTTTCATAAAACAATGCCCTCCTCTAAATTTTTCATTCTTTACCACTTTATCATACTAAATTGGATTATGCAAACAAGTTTAGATTTAATTGCTTGTTTAATAAAACTTTAATACCAACAGAGGTCAAAATACCTTATAGTATTTTTATAGGGATATATTCGATAAATAACTTACGAAAAAGAGGAACCTACATGGAGAACAAAGCCTCACGCGTACTTATAGTGGATGATATGCCCATAAACAGAATGATTCTCTCTTCCCTTCTGGCTTCCAACGGAGTTCAGTCAGATCAGGTTGAGAGCGGTCAGGAATGCCTTGATATGTGCAGGGAAAAAAATTACGATCTCATTTTGATGGATCATCGCATGCCTGATATGGATGGCGTCGACACCTTCCTGGCATTACAGGATATCTTTGCCAAAAAGAAGATAAAGGTTCCCGTTATCTGCCACACAACAGAAGATGCAAGATCAAACATAAATCTGTATAAGGCAGCCGGTTTTGCGGATGTCCTTATAAAGCCTGTCGACCCGAGGCAGTTGTATGAGGTCCTTATGACTTATCTGCCTGAGGAAGACAGCTTCGCCATCGAGGAAAAAGAGCGCTATGTCAATACCATGATAGACCATATTGATAGCAGTAATGTCTCCGACGATGCTGTGAAGGAAGAGCTCGACAAGCTTCCGGTATGGCTTAAATCCGTTCCCCGTATCGATCTTATTGCAGGCATATCAAACTGTGAGACCGCAGAAGATTATATTGATGCTCTCTACATTTTTTATTCCTCAATCAATTCAAAGTCTCACGAAATTCAAACCCATTTTGTATGTGAGGACTGGACCATGTTCAAACTCAGCGTCCATTCCTTAAAAAGCATGGCACGGCTGATAGGTGCCAGGTCTCTGTGCGAGGAAGCCGCAGCGCTTGAAGAGGCTGCCGAAAACGGGAATTATCGGATGATAAGAAACGACGCGCCTTCCTTTTTATCTTCATACAAAGCCTATGGAAAACTCCTTTCAAGGATTACGGAGGATGAGGATATAAAGCATCTGTCACAGGCAGCTTCGGAACAAAAGAGCCTCCGCGAAGAAGCCGAGCCACCGGAAGACTGCACCAGATCAGTTCTTTTCGTTCAAACAAACAGCGGAATTGTTCCCACCAGCCTGGAAAAGAGTCTGACCGCGGCCCGCTTTAAGGTCACTGTGATTCCGGACGAACCCGATAAGATCATCACTTACCGCTCAAAAGTAGATATTATAATTTACTATCCGGGAACCAATGATAAATCCCATATAAAACTGACCATGAACCTTCTGGCTGAGATGTGCCAGGATGATTCGAAGCTTTTATGCATTGCCGGAGATCCCCAGGACATCGATATTGCCATGTCATCAGGTGGTGCCTTCCGCGTTTCGAGAACCTACATAAGGCCTATCGATATTGATTCCTTTGTTAAGGATTTTGAATATTTCTCGAGACTTTTAGCTGAGTATCACAGGACGAAAACCCTTTTCATAGTAGATGATGACAAGGATTATCTGACCGTGGCAGATCACTGGCTTTCATCTTCCTATCATGTTTCATGCTTTGATAACGGCCAAGATCTGCTTCAGGGTCTGGCAACCACCATACCTGATCTCATAATCCTCGACTACGAGATGCCGGAGATGGATGGATACGAGCTCATGAAAATGATAAGAAATAATCCCGACACACACAAAATCCCCATCATTTTTCTCACCGGAAAAAATGACAGGGATCACGTATTTCGTATTCTCGAATATAAACCCGATGGGTATCTTCTTAAGTCATCCCAGAAGGAGACACTCCTCGATGCTCTGCAAAGATTCTTTGAGGAGGATTTGTTTAACAAATCTCAGCAATAGCAGCCAGAAGGGCAGGTTTTCCTTCCGCTTTGGATATCACGCCCGCAGGGTTGCATTTTTCCATAATCTCCTGCGAAGACAAATCATCCTTCCCGGTTCTGAAAAGGACCGGGATATTTTTATCTGGCACCGCCTCTCTTATAGCAGCAAGCGTTGCCGGTCCGTCCATATCGGGCATGCTGTAATCGAGGAGAACGAGATCCGGTGTTCTCTCGGAAACAGCTGCGACCGCAGCCTTTCCTGAAGCCGCTGAAGATACTTCATAGCCTGCTTTTTCAAGCCATCTTGCAACAATTTTTATCATGTCCTCATCATCATCCACAAGTAAAATGTACTTCATAGGAACCTCCTCATTTGTAATCAGTCAGTTATCAGTTTTTCCAGCGTCCCGAAAAGGGCATCCGGTTCGATGGGCTTGGACAGGTGCGCATTCATCCCCGCATCCAGAGATAGCTGCACATCTTCGTCAAAAGCATTGGCTGTAAGTGCAATGATCGGTATTTTCGCCGCATCCTCCCTGCCCAGGGCTCTTATCGCCTTCGTTGCTTCAAGTCCGTTCATTACAGGCATCCTGATGTCCATAAGAATGGCATCATAGTGGGACACATCACTTCCTTCAAAAAGCTTTACCGCCTCTTCTCCGTTGGTTGCAACATCAGCGCTTATTTCCTTCATTTTCAGAATCTGCTTCATGATCTGGGCATTGATATTCATATCCTCGGCAAGCAGTATCTTTCTTCCGGTAAGCGAAGCCTTGTGTGCATCCCCCCTGCTCTTTTCTCTGCTTCCCTCCACGATCTTTTTAAGTTCCTGCTGAATGCTTCCTGCAAAGAGCGGCTTGGCCATAAATGCATCGACTCCGGCATCCAGAGCTTCTTCCATGATGTCGTCCCAGTTGTAGGTCGTTAATATAACAGTAATATCATCATCGCCATAGCGCTTTCTGATTGCCCTCGTGAGTTCGACACCGTCCATTTGCGGCATCCTCCAATCCACCAGTACAAGTTTGTAAGGTGACTTGAGGGATTCCTTCTTTTCCATGGCAGTTAATGCTTCCTTACCCGACAGGACGTAGTCTGCCTCAATGCCAATCCTTGCAAGCACCATCTTTGCATGTTCACAGGCAGTAGCGTCATCATCAACTATAAGTGTAGTCAAAGTAGTCGGATCAAAGCCTGCCTCGCCTATCTCTTTTTTGCTTATACCGAGAGGTATGGTAATGGTAAATTCAGAGCCTTTTCCCTTTTCCGACTGCACTCCGATCTGGCCGCACATCATATCAACTATATTCTTGGTGATAGCCATTCCCAGACCGGTACTGCCATACTGGTTGCTTGTTCCCTCTTTTTCCTGTGAAAAGGGCTCGAAGATTTTCGGAATATAATCGGCATCCATTCCAACGCCGGTATCCTTTATTACGAATCTGACAACAGCTCTCTCGTCCGTGCGCTCTGTCTCTTCAACAGTGAAAGTCACCTTTCCCGGAGCCGGTGTGTATTTCACGGCATTACCCAGGACATTTATGACCACCTGTTTCATCTTCATCTCATCACCGACGTAAAAATCGTCCATGTGGCCTTTTACCAGACAGTCAAACACAAGCCCTTTATCCTTACACTGGGACTCAGTCATGGTATTTATCTGCTCAAGCATATTTCCGAATGAAAATTCCTCGTTCTTAAGCTTTGCTTTTCCTGATTCAACTCTGCTTATATCAAGGATGTCATTTATAAGTGATAATAGGTGTTTTGCACTGGCACCGATCTTCACCAGTATATCTCTTGTCTCGCTGTCGATATCCGGATTTTTGAGCGCGATGTTATCAAGTCCGATAATGGCATTCATAGGCGTTCTTATCTCATGACTCATATTGGATAAAAAGGCCGTCTTCGCCATATTGGCATGCTCCGCTTCCTCCAGAGCTTTAGCCAGCATTTGACTTCTTGCTTCTTCAACAACATCCAGAGGCTTTGCTGCAGTCTCATCATTTGCCTCATAATTCTGTATAATCCTGTGAATGATAGCCTTTAGCTCTTTGTATTCTTTTATAAGGAACGGAGTGTCCCTCTGAATTGTTGCAAAATCCTTATCCTTTCCAGCCATTTCCAACGCCTTCGCTTTTTCAAACATGCTCACGGCACCTATGGCAGAGGAAGTACTCTTAAGTGAATGCACATTTAGAACATATGCATCCATATCATTATCTTTCAGGTTGTTTTCTATCTGCTCCGCCTTGGCATCAACGGACATCTCATAGGTTTCAAGGGCGTAGATGTAATCTTCTGCATCGCCGCAGTACTCGATACCTTTTGCAGGATCAAGCTCAGGATAGTCGAAAGCGATTTTCGGAAGCTTCGACGTCTCATCATTTACCTCATCACCTATCATGAAGACAGAATCGTCAGGCAGATATTTGCACATCATGCGCTCCATCTCGTCGATGTTTACCGGCTTTGTCAGGTAATCGGTAAAACCGGCGGAGAGCATTTTTTCCTTGTCACCCGAAACCGCACTGGCGGTGAGAGAGATTATAGGTGTCTTCTCAAACTTCTCGGGGTATTTGTTCTTTATCTCTGTGAGGGTCTCTATCCCGTTCATATGCGGCATACGATAGTCCAAAAAGACCATGTCGTAGTGCTCGGCCCCGAATTTTTCTATGCATTCTGCGCCGCTGCTTGCCACATCTATATGCATTCTTGTGCGCTTCAAAAGCCCCGCAATAACCTGGAGGTTCATCGGCGTATCATCCACAACAAGAAGCCTCATGCCCGGAGCAATAAACGAAGTCTGTCCATGCGCTTGTCCGGAGTTATCGTGAAGCAGGAATTCCTCCGTTATATCACCTATAGGTGTGTCATTTCCAATCTTCTGAGTCAGGGTGAAATAAAACTTTGAACCCTTTTCATAAGTGCTCTCCACCTTGAGCTCACTGTCCATAAGGGAAAGGAGCTGTCTGGTGATCGCAAGACCAAGCCCGGATCCTTCTATGCTTCTTGTCTTTTTGGAATCAAGTCTGTCAAAGGGCTCAAAGAGCTTGTCCATATCCTCTTTTTTGATTCCGATTCCGGTATCGGTTACGGATATCTCCATGGTGACGAAGTCCGAACTCTTCTCCTTCAGCTTCATCGCAAAATTGACGTTTCCCTCCTCCGTATACTTCACGGCATTAGTGAGAATGTTCGTTATTATCTGCTTTATGCGGATTTCGTCTCCTATAAGTTCTTTGGGAATTTCTGAATCGATTTCAAAATGCAGAGTCAGTCCCTTGGCCTCCGCTCTGAATCTGATAAGATTGTAAAGATCTCTGATAAGTGCATCCGGCGCATACTTTTCGCACTGCAATTCCATTTTGCCGGTCTCTATCTTGGAAAAGTCCAGAATATCACTGATGATTCCAAGAAGACTAACTCCGGCCTTCCTGATGTTTTCGGAATAATCCAGTATGGCTGAATCCTCCGCCTCTCTTTGTATCATCTCGTTCATGCCGAGAATGGCCGTAATGGGAGTGCGGATCTCATGACTCATATTTGATAAAAATGCGCTCTTTGCTACATTCGCCTGCTCTGCTTCTTCGAGTGCAATTGCAAGGGTATTGGCTCTCTCTGTTTCTTCTTTGGCGAGCTTGGTCTCTGTGATATCACCTATGAAAACATAATAAACATCACCATAGCCCGGGAGAGTCGCAAAGTGACCGTAATCATCAACCCAGCGTATGGTTCCGTCTTTTCTGATTATTCTGTATACCACATAGTCCATGTGTCTTGAGTTTGAGTTCATGGCTATCTGGTTATCTATAGATGACTGAATGCTGTCATAGTCATCCGGGTGAACCATTCCCTTGAAGGTATTGCCGGTATATTCCCTGAATTCATCCACACTGCTGCATCCGAAGATATCACAGACCGAACTGTTTACATATAAAAGCTCAGTGGAATCATCCGCGCGGTATATGAAAAATCCTCCGGGCATCTGCTCTGCAAGCCATTCCATTGCAGACATCTTTTCCTCTGAAGGTATTATTGCCGTAAGATCATCGGTGAATAACTTGTTTTTTTGCATGAAAGCCCCCTTCAATCAGCGGTTTGTAGTATTCTCCTTTTATATCTTAACTGTTTTTTATGAAAAAATATATTAAACCAAAATAAAAAAACACTAAAAGTAATGCTTTTTCGCACTACTTTTAGCGTTTTTAAGGTAGGAGTGATTTCTAATATTGGCTTAAATCGTTTATATGTTTTTTAATTACTGTCCATCAATGAATGAAGAGATAACCGCGCCCTTATAGGTCTCGTCGATGTATGCCTTAACCTCGTCGGACTGAAGTGCCTTTACAAGAGCCTGGATCTTGGCAGAATCCTCGTTGCCCTGCTTAACTACAAGGAAGTTGGTTCTCTTTACTGTTGTCTCATCGTCAAACTCCTCGATATCAAGAGCGGGATGTGAATCCGGAAGACCTGCCTCAAGAGCATAGTTTCCGTTGATCGCTGCAGCGTCAAGATCGGGAAGTGAAAGCGGAAGTGATGCTGCCTCAAGAGGTGTGATCACATAGCCGTGCGGGTTTGCCTCAGCATCCTTTGTAAGTGCATCCTCTGTGTAGTTGTCGTCTGTACCAAAGCCGCCCTTTGATGTAAGAAGGCCCTTCTGAACAAGAAGATCGATAGCACGCTCACCGTTGTCGGGATCGTTCGGGATACCGATTGAACCGCCGTCCGGAATATCAGCAAGAGCTGTGTACTTCTCGGAGTAGATACCCATGGGCTCGATGTGAACACCTGCTACTGCTGCAAGGTGAAGACCTGCATCCTCGTTCTGCTGATTCATGTAGCCAAGTGTCTGGAAGTAGTTGGCATCAAGCTCACCCTCTTCAAGTGAAGTATTGGGAAGTACGTAGTCGTTAAATACAACTGTCTCGAGTTCCCAGCCATCCTTTGCAAGAACATCCTTAAGAATGTTGTCAAGGATCTCTGCGTGAGGAACGGGTGTAGCACCAACTACAATCTTATTGTCGCCGTCTGCAGGAGCTGCTGTGGCATCTGCACTCTCTTCTGTGCTCTCTGCCTCTGTTGCCTCTTCTGTGCTCTCTGCCTCTGTAGCCTCTTCTGTGCTCTCTGCTTCTGCAGCGGTTTCTGTACTTTCTGCAGTTCCTGCTGCGTCACCGGCAGATGAGCCTGCGCAACCTGTAAGAGCGCCAAATGTAAGCACTGTAGAAAGTAAAATACTTGTCAAAAACTTCTTTTTCATAACTTTTGTCCTCCTCTTAAATCCGCCCCTATAATTAAAGCGGGTTTTTATATGTCAGATATGATTATTAACTTTAATCCCTGACCGTTATAAAATCAACCCATTTTCCGATAAGAAATAGTAATCGGAAGCTATAAAAAGGTCGGACTCCGTATAAGAAGTCCGACCCAATTTTTTTACAGTGTTCTCTCGTAATGTCCCTTTTTCTCCACGAAACCGGTTTTTCTGAGGTACGCTTTATGATGCTCATCCGAGCCGTTGTAGACCAGTTTATCAATGCCCTCGTGTATGAGATTGGACATCAAAAATTCTCCGATAGAGAAGTCGCGGTATTCCGGAATGGAATAGTCAAGCTTTATATCAAGTATGTGATCCTTGAGGTTACCCAGCAGAATTCCGGCAGGAGTTCCTTTGTGGCAAACCACAAAACCGCAGTTTACATCCTTGAAATCCATGGAAATCCCGGGGAAGCACTTCGCTATATCTTCCTTATATAGATCTATCGTGTACTTTGTAAGGCCTTCATCGCCCGATACCCTGACAAGATCATAGTTTTTATCAGTACTTCTCATCTTGGTAAGATAGTAGATATTGATTGCGACAAGCGCCAGATTCATGACAACCGTAGGATATGCATGAATCAAAAGTCCATAAATCACACATACAAGACTTCCCATCATGTTTACAATCCTAAGCTTGTATACAGATACCATCATGAATGAAAGCAGCACCAGAGCTGATCCCACATAACCGATGATTTCAAATATTAGTGACACACTCATAAGAAAAAAAGCTCCTTTCAAAATAAGAAAAGGTAATTTTTAAATCTATAAATAAATGATATCACAGATTAGATTTTGAATGAAGATTCTAAAATCTAAAGTGTTTGCCATAACTCTCTTATAAGTTCATCCGCTATCATGTCACACACAACAAGCTTATATGCATTTCTTGTCGCTTCAGGATCAAGAGTCCTGCTAAATGACTCCGGTCCTTTTTCGCTTGCAATTGCAAAATAAACTTCTCCCGGAACACTGTCGTTGTTCTCCGGATCGGCATTTCCCATAGTACCGGTCACACCTATCCCGAAGTCAGCTCCGTAGGCTTTTCTGCATGCTGCCGCCATAGCCCTCGCTGTTTCTTCGGAGTACACTCCGTACTTTTCAATTATTTCTGCCGGCACTCCCTGCATTATCTTGGCTTCATTGCTGTAGGTGATAAACGCCCCTCTCAGCACCGCCGACGAGCCTTCTGTATCTGTTAAAAGCGACGCCACCATCCCCGCCGTACAACTCTCCATAGTAGTGATTGTCAGGTGTTTTGTTATTAGTGTCTTTGTTATTTTTTCATATTTTTCTCTGATCTGTTTTTCTTTGGTTTGCATAATTAGTTGGTTCTTTCTGATTTTTCGGTTTCTTCCTGGTCTATTTCCGATTTTTGTCTTATTTGCTCTTGACCGTAAATCCAGTAGGCATTTTTTCTTTTGGTGGATTTATCATTTTTCCTCTATTTGCTTGCGACCGTAAATCCAGGAAACATTTCTTCGCGATTAGAGTTATCTCCAACTCTACAATACTCCCGCGAGGTAAAACCACTAGATGATTTTCCCTTGCCGGATTTATCTTTTTTTCTAGCTTATATCCATTAGATAAATCCAGTAGCCATTTTTCCTTTGCCAGATTTATCTTTTTTCTTCTACTTGCTTCAAACCGTAAATCCAGGAAACATTTCTTCGCGATTGGAGTTATCTCCGACCAATACAATGCTCCCGCGAGATAAAACCACTAGATGATTTTCCCTTGCCAGATTTATCTTTTCCCTTCTACTTGCTTTCAGTCGTAAATCCAATGGACAAATTCTCTCTGCCAGATTTATCTTTCTCACATGTTTCCATTTTACCCCCGCGAATAAACCTAAATCAAATGTGCAGCCCCATAAAATACTACATTGAATAACATTCTTTTTATCACAGTTCATGTTGTTGCTTCTTATTTATTATTGTAAAATACAGTAGTGTATTCCAACACAATAATGATTAATTAAGGATGTTTTTCAAATGATAAAAATCGAAGATGTAAAAAAGTCCTTTAAAAACACTGAAGTTCTTAAAGGAATATCAATGGAGATCGAGGATCACGAGATTTTCGGTATCATCGGTCAGAGCGGCGCTGGCAAATCGACGCTTCTTCGCTGTATCAACGGGCTCGAGTCCTATGATTCGGGTATCATAACCGTGGACGGACAGGAAGTTAATATTAGAGATAAAAAGTCTCTGCGCCTTCTTCAGAAGAGAATGGGCATGATTTTCCAGAGCTTCAATCTTCTTGAGAGACTTGATGTATATCAGAACGTGGCGCTTCCCATGAAGTTCTGGGGCATGAATACGAATACTCCCGAGGCGAAGGAAAAGATTTTGAAGCTCATAAATCTTGTAGGACTTGAGGAGAAGGTTCATGCAAAGCCGCGTGAACTCTCTGGCGGTCAGAAGCAGCGCGTAGCTATCGCAAGAGCTCTGGTGCTTGATCCTGAATTCCTTCTCTGCGATGAGGCCACAAGTGCGCTCGATCCCGAGATCACAAAGGGCATACTTGCTCTTCTTCAGAAGATCAACCAGGAGATGGGCATCACAATTATCGTGGTAACTCACCAGATGGAAGTAGTTAAGCAGATTTGTAAAAAGGTTGCATTTTTAAGTAACGGTCAGGTGCTCTCAGTAGGACAGCCCGAGAAACTCTTCGTTTGGCCAAAAGAGCGTGAGATCAGAGATTTCCTTCGCGAAGAAAGCGACAAGCTTCCTACAACAGGTCTCAACATTAAGCTCTTTTTCTACGGAGAAGGCAATCAGCGTCCCATCGTTACAATGATGTCACAGGAGCTTCACCGCGATTTCAATATCTGCTGGGCTAAGCTCGAGGATTTCAGAGAGGATGTTTACGGAAGTCTTGTCCTCAATATTCAGGAAGAAGATCTGGACAGTGTCTGTGCTTTTCTGGATAAAAAAGATGTTACATGGGAGGTAATCAAATAATGTCCGGAATTTTATCAAACAGCGGAATGACCGGTATCATTTTAAATGCATTCAAGCAGACGCTTTACATGGTGTTCTGGTCAACGCTTTTTTCAGTAATAATCGGGTTCATCCCCGCAATCATCTTAACGCTTACAGCGCCGGACGGCCTTAAGCCCAACAAGATTGTTTATGAGGTTTTGAGTTTTATCGTAAATGTATTCAGAAGTTTTCCATTCATCATTCTTCTGGTTATTCTCATTCCTTTCACCAGAATGTGTGTGGGAAAATCGATCGGAACCACAGCTTCCATCGTGCCTCTTACGGTATCCGCGATTCCTTACATTGCAAGGGTATTTGAGACAAGTCTTCGCGAAACAAATCCCGGAGTCATCGAGGCTGCGAGGTCATTCGGAGCTTCGAACTTCCAGATTCTGATGAGGGTTTATGTAAAGGAATCAATTCCGAGAATGCTCAACGGTGTGGTTCTTCTGGTAATCTCACTTATCGGTTATTCCGCAATGGCCGGCACAGTCGGCGGCGGCGGTATCGGTGACATCGCAATCCGTTACGGTTACCAGCAGTACAAGACCGACTACCTGATCGTCTGCTCAATTATTCTTATCGCATTCGTGCAGGCAATCCAGATGCTCGGCAACTACATGTATAAAAAAATGTCATAATAGGACGGCCCGTGGGATTCCCCACGGGCCTGTTTTTTACCAGTCGGTGTAGCCGTAGTCGTAGCCGCCATAGTCATCACCGCCATAGTAGTCTTCGCTGTAGTCACTGTAGCCACCATAGTCGCTATCGTAATCATCATAGCTGGAGCTGTTCCATTCGGTATACGCATCGTAGTCATCGTAGTAGTAAGTGGGCTCCTCATAAGCGTCATTCGATTCATAGTAGGAACCGTCATCGTCTACATAGCCGTCTGAGCCATAGCTTATAAACTGATTCTCATAGCCGTTCCAGTACCAGACATCGCCATCGGAATCGGTCCAATAATATGCGGTGCCGTAATCTCCGGGATCGCTTCCGCCTGAATTCTTTGAACTCTTACCGGCGCTCTTCTTACTACTCTTACTCGAACTCTTCTTAGTGCTTTTTGCTTTTGCCGGCTGCGGAGGGACTGCCTTGGGAGAAGTAGTCCAGTCGTTCTTATAGGTACAGCTATCAAGCATTTTCTCTGCTATCTGCGCATAATTCTCAACACGTTTCTCTGTTGCGATTGCTATGGAAGCAAGCGCATATCCTGTAGGGCCAAAATAGCGAAGTTCGATAACGCCGCGCACCGGATAGTCAAGTTCCTGCTTAAAGACAGTTCCGTCAAGCCACAGGTATCCTTTAATGCTGTAGTAATTTCCGCAATCCTTGAAATCTGAGCCTATGTATTTTACAAGCTTTTTCTCATAGTAAAGCTTGATGAAATCTTCCAGCATGTAGCCCATGACCTTTTTTCCAATGGCTGAGCCGTACTTGAGATCCCGGTCGAATTCCTCGGTAAGAGGCTGGAACATAACAACTATGCTGCTGTAATAATCCACCGTGCCTTTCCCATGTTCAGGATAAAAATTCAAGGCGTGGGATATGTCTTTTCTTGGTGATGTAAGCATGTGTTCAGGATAGTAGATATCAACGCTGTCGAATTTATCAGGGAAGCTGGTCATCTGCGTCAGCTTATCCTCGGGCGCCGGGAGCAGCACCATCTCATCTACTTTAGTGAGCTCCGATCCGCCTACATCGACAAGCTTCCCACTCTTATTAAGCGTATAGCTGTCTTTTGCTCCGTCTGAATCAAAAGTGAGGGTGATTTTGTCTCCATCAATCTCATAAGTTCCGCCATCAACTTTCATGCGGTAGACGTTAGTTGCACTCCAGGTCTTATCTTTTTCAATGGTGATATAGACCGAAACATCGTCATACTTCCAAATGCCTATAAAATCTTCATCGGAAGCAGCCTTTGATGCTGTTGACGTTTTAGTCAGCACTGGTCTGCTCACCGTCGCCGTCGTCTGCTTCGGAGTCGCAGCTGCAGCACTGTCCTGCATCGTGAACGAAAGAAACAATACCGGTAAAAAAATCACCGTGAAGTACTTCCTTAGCTTAAACATAATCCCCCTCCTTTCGGAAAACTTACCCTTTGGGGCAATTCATCTTTTCAGACCATTCATCCTTTCACATACTTATTAAAACGTTCGTCCTTAATTACACCGCTCCAGTTAAGACCGAAGCCGAAGTCATACACATTCCCAATAGAATCCTTGTAAGGCTCATAGTCAAAAGGCTTGTCCTCACAGTGCTTCTCCACTGTCTCCATGTCCTTCGGAATCTGCACGGGAAGCATGGCTGTAGGCTCGTAGCCACCGCCGATAACAGTAAGTGCAGCCTTAGTCTCCACTCCGAAGTTTACAAGAATCGCATCAGCATACTCCTCAAACTCGGAAACCGTGCAGGGATTGTTCATGCGGATGACCACGATTACGGGCTTATCACCCATCTTCTTTTTGGTTTCGATTACCGCATCAAGATCGCTCTCGTTGGCTGCCTTATTTGATTTTCTAAGGTATGAGCGATTCGGATTCTCTTTTTCCCTGAAGTCACCCTGACCGATGCTCTCTGCTCTGGAAGCAGTTGCAGTATACTCCCTGTACTGTAGTGTCACAGGTCTGTAGCCTGTCTCCTTTGTGTAGCCGTCACTGATGGGGCTCTCGATGAAGCAGATTGCAAAGTCGGCCTCTGCCGCATCCTTCGTTACTTCATAAAAAGGCTCCACATCTTCCTGCTTTGCTCCGGGGATATCAAGCGCTTTTTCCATAAAACGCATAAAGCCCTTGTGCTCGTCGATATGGCGATCCGGTATGTAAACCTTCTTCCTGGTAACACCTGCCTGAGCAGAGTCGGAAGCGGCGCCACTTTCTATAGGAAGTACCCCGTTATTTTTCACCATAACAATGCTCTGAAGCTGCGCCTTGAAGCCCTCTTCCACATACTCGTCGCAGCCGAGGATTTCCTTGCTCTTATTCGCATCAAGATAAGGATTCTCAAATAGTCCGCACCTGAAGCTGTTAACAAGAAGTCTCTGCGCACTCTCCTCAAAGCGCTTTCTCATAGCCTCCTCGCCGTGGCGCTCGCAGCCTATGCGATATGCCTCAAGGATCGGGACTATGTTGTTATTGCCGCCGAACTGATCGACGCCATTTTCAATTATCTGAAGATGTCTCTCGGCTTCGCTAAGGTCCTCTGTTCCGTAACATCTTGAACCGAAGGAATCCATCTCCGGATCGGGATCTGCGGTGATTCCCCAGTCTGTGCAGACAATTCCCTTATAGCCGTATTTATCTCGAAGGAGATCTCCGATTATATATTTGCTGTAGCTGTTTCCGACATTCTTGCCGGAGGGATCCACTCCATAGCTAACTGTGTAATAGGGCATCACGGAAGAAGCTTCCTTGGTGCCGCCGTCAAGCTTGAAGGCACCCTCAAGGAACGGTTTTAAGTGCTCCTCAAAATTGTTACCCGGATATACTGCGAATTTTCCAAAGCCATAATGGGCATCTCTTCCGGACTCGCAGGGACCACCACCCGGCCAATGCTTAACCATGGCTGCTACGCTCTTGCTGCCCCAGCCGCCTTTGGTCTTACCATCACCGCTTACAGCGTCGGGATCGGTCTGGAGTCCCTCGCAATATGCCTTCGCATAATCCGTGGCAAGCTTAGAACAAGGTCCCCAGGTATCGGGAACTCTCATCCATCTGGGCTCTGTTCCAAGATCTATCTGCGGTCCGAGTTCCGTTGTAATTCCCAGAGCGCGATACTCGTTGGCTGCGACTCTCGCAAACCTTTTTACAAGCTCCGGTGAAAAGGTTGCGGCAAGTCCAAGCCCCAACGGCCATTTGCTGGTGTCCTTCGCTTCGGTTTTAAATTCTGCGGAGGCACTTCCGGCACCGTGTCTTGGATCCGTACTTATATTAACCGGAATTGCATGTGGCATCTCCTCGCAGAGCGCCTGCATCTCGTTGTTCCAGTTAGCTGCAATCTCGCCGTTTTTCAGCATCATCGCAAGAACATATCTCACGTGATCCTCTGTCAAAAACTTCCTCTGCTGGTCTGTCAGATCAGAAGGCGCTGCGCCGCTCTCTTCAAAGGCTTTTCCGCCGTTATAGGTAGCTCCGAACCACCCTCCTGCCTCTGCAGGCACTATCTGGTGCGCGCTGTACATCATAAGGCCCGCTATCTCTTCAACTGAAAGCCTTGATGCCAGATCCTTCGCCCTCTCCTCAGGTGACAGTCTCCAATCCTCATAGGGAAGGAGCTCACCGGTGCCTTCCGAATCCTTGAAAAAAAGACCATTCTTCTCGATTACGCCGGCCTTGACGTATCCGATAGTTGGTCCGTTTTGGTTTTCCTTAATATTGTAATTAATCATATTCGCTCCCCTTTTTTGCTGTTTTCCACCTTTCTAATTATAACAACGCAGGTTTCAACATATAAAAGAATTCGCTAAAAAATATATGAATTCTACATAAAATGATTATAAAAAATCTTCTAAAGTACTCGTCGTAACCTCAGATATATCCTAATAAATTTGTAACTTAAATTTCTTTTAGGTTTGATTTAGGTTAGCGGAATATAATTGCGAAAGTGATTAAAACAGAAGGGAGAGGCACCGTGAAGTACAGACATGAATTAAAACATGAAATCACCACCGCGGATATGATCACGATTCGTCAAAGACTCCGGGCAGTCGCCAGAGCGGACGAACATGCTATAGACGGAAAGTATCTTATAAGAAGCTTGTATTTTGACACCCCGAATGACAAAGCACTGCTTGAAAAGCAGGCGGGCGTCAGCAGAAGGCAGAAATTCCGAATAAGATACTACAACGGCAACAAGTCAGTGATCCACCTTGAAAAAAAGTGCAAGGTAGGCGGTCTTGGAACAAAGATTTCCGCAAACCTCACAGAGGATCAGGCAAAATCTATTGTAAACGGCGACATCGGATGGATGGAGAAGTCGGAAGATGCCTTGATAAAAGAGCTTTACTCAAAAATGGTTTCCGAAAGACTTCAACCCAAAACAATCGTTGATTACACAAGAGAGCCCTTTATCTACGGTCCCGGAAATGTCAGGGTTACACTTGATTACGATATCCGGACAGGATTAAGGAACACCGATTTTCTTGATACCGATTGCATCACAATTCCCGCAGCAAAGGGCATCTGCATCATGGAAGTAAAATGGGACGAATTTTTACCAGAAATAATAAGGGACGTAGTCCAGCTTCCACACGCAAGAGGCGGAGCGTTCTCAAAATATGAGGCCTGCAGAATACCCATGATAGAACATGGATATGGTGAGTATTAAACAACAATCATTAAACAGTTTTTCAAAAATAAGAAAACAGACATAAAAAAGGAGAATAAAAAAATGACTTTCAATGACATCTTTAAATCAAGCTTTCTGGAAAATGTAAGCAGCATCAGCATCCTGGATATGGCACTTGCCATGGTGCTCGCTTTTGCAATAGGACTTTTCATTTTTCTGATTTACAAAAAGACTTATCAGGGAGTAATGTACTCCTCCAGTTTTGGCGTAACACTTGTAGCACTTACGATGATCACCACACTCGTTATCCTGGCAGTTACCAGTAACGTAGTTCTTTCACTTGGTATGGTCGGTGCCCTTTCCATCGTTCGTTTCAGAGCAGCGATCAAAGAGCCCCTGGACATCGCATTCCTGTTCTGGTCAATTGCAGTAGGTATCGTCCTTGCAGCAGGTTTTATCTCGCTCGCAGTTTTCGGAAGTGTGATCATCGGTCTCATCCTTCTCGTATTCGCAAACAGAAAATCACATCTTATGCCCTACATAATCGTGCTTAACTGCACAGGTCATGAGGCAGAGCAGAGAGCCTGCGATTTTATCAAGGGAACTGTAAATCGTATGGTTGTTAAGAGTAAGAGCGCACAGAAGGGTAGCCTTGAGCTGAACCTCGAAGTAAGACTTAATGAAGATAACACAGATTTCATCAATGCACTTGCAGATTTGGAAGGCATCAACAGCGCAGTACTTGTAAGCTACAACGGTGAGTACATGGGATAAAAAGGAGCCAGCAATGTCAACACACAAGAATATAGACAGAGTCTGTATCTTTATCACTATCCTAGCGATTCTTGTGACAGTAATTTTTATGAACGGTACCTCCATCGGAATTGCCGCAGATGATTCGATTACGATGGAATATACCGACAAAATCTTTGATGACAGCTATGTTCATACAATAGATATTCAGATAGATGAAGACGACTGGGAAAGTCTGATTGCTAATGCAGCATCTGAGGAGTACTCGGCGGCCGACGTTGTGATTGACGGAGAGACCATGAAAAATGTCGGCATCAGATGTAAGGGAAATACTTCTCTTTCAACTGTTTCCCAGTTAAATAGTGAAAGATACAGTTTTAAAATAGAATTTGATGCTTATGAATCAAGCAATAACTACTACGGTCTTGATAAGCTTTGCCTGAATAATCTGATCCAGGATTACACCATGATGAAGGATTATCTGGCCTACAAACTCATGGGAGAATTCGGCGTTGATGCTCCTCTTGTAAGCTACACCTACATCACGGTAAACGGTGAAGACTGGGGTCTGTACCTTGCGGTAGAGGCTGTTGAAGATTCTTTCCTTGAGAGAAATAACGGCACAAGCTATGGCGAGCTTTACAAGCCCGACACCATGACCATGGGCGGCGGCCGCGGAAACGGCGGCGACTTCGATATGAAGAACATGGACTTTGACAAGATGGGAATTTCGAATCCGTTTGAGGATAAGGATTCCGATGAGTCTGGAGGTTCAGCTGAATCCGGTGAATCCTCTGATGGAGATCACAGTTTTGGTCACGGTGGTTCAGGTGGCCGCGGAGGATTTGGCGGTTCTGGCGGCTCCGGAATGGGAAGCTCTGATGCAAAGCTCCAGTACATAGACGATGATACTGACAGCTATTCCACCATTTTCAACAGTGCCAAGACTACTATTAAGAAGTCCGATAAGAAGAGACTTATAAATTCACTTAAGTCTCTGAATGAAGGAATCGAGAATCAGGATGCTGAAGAAATCGCTGAAGCTGTAGATATAGACAAGGTTTTAAGATACATGGTAGTTCATAACTTTGTGGTTAACGGCGACAGCTACACAGGTTCAATGATCCACAACTACTACCTCTACGAGGAAGACGGAATTTTGTCAATGATTCCCTGGGATTATAACCTTGCCTACGGAACCTTCCAGGCTTCCGATTCAAGTGCAGCAGTGAATGATCCTATCGATACACCTCTTTCCATTACCGAAGGAAGTAATGACAGACCTATGTTCACATGGATAACCTCCTGTGATGAATACCTTGAGATGTATCATGAATACTTTGCTGATTTCATTGAGCAGTTCTACACCAGCGGTTACATGACAGATCTTATTGATACAACCTATGAGATGATTCGCGACTATGTTGATAAGGATCCTACCAAGTTCTGCACTACAGAGGAATTTGACAAAGGTGTTGAAACTTTAAGAAGCTTTGTAGAGCTTCGCAGCCAGAGCATCCAGGGACAGCTTGACGGAACTATCGGTTCCACAGATTCCGAGCAGGAATCCAACCCTGATGCATTGATAGACGCATCCTCCATCACACTCTCCGACCTGGGCTCCATGGGCGGAGGCATGGGAGGCGGCCCCGGCGGTGGACCTCCGAGCGGATTTCCGGGCAGTGATAGTTCTTCTGAGTCAGAAGAACAGAACTCAACTGAAGTTTCTGATGCTCAGAGTACTGACATTACAAGCCTAAGCTCAGAAGATGCCAGCCAGAATACTGAAAATGCTGATCAGAGCTCAGATAGCAGTGACAGCAAGCAATCCTTCGGTCCTCCAAGCGGTGGTTTCTCAGGCAGGGATGACTCTTCAGGATTCCCCGGTGGAGACTCTAATGGTGGTCCTCCTGACTTCTCAGGAATGTCAGCAGCAACCATCTCACCCACTAATCTGATATATCTCGCAGCATGCGGTGTATCATTACTTGTTGCAATATTTATAGCTCTGAAATATAGGGCCAGAAGATAAATATAAAGAGTTCCAACTGAGATTTTATGCAGTTGGGGCTCTTTTTTATCCTCTGAATTTCTGTTTAGCCTCTAAATTTTCTTGTTTAGTCGCCTTACGAAAGAAGATTTTTACTTTACAGTGGCATTTGTTTGTTTTTTAATTGCCCTAACAATTTTATCCTTAGTCTTTCCCCCTACTCCCTTTACTTGAATAACGCAGTCCGGATGGAGGTTCTTAAAAGCATTCTTGCCAATCGTAAGATTAGAATTGGCATTGATTACGATCTTCTTCAGGTTTTTGCATCCATAAAATGCCTTAGCTTCAATTCTAACTACGCTTGAAGGTATCACGATGCTTGTCAGTTTTTTGTTACCCTTAAAAGCATTTTTATCGATTGAAGTAACAGTATAGCTTTCTCCGCTAATACTGATCTTGGCGGGAATTGTAACCTTCTTTTTCTTCTTATTCTGCGCCTGCTTATATGTTACAGTACCTTCGCCGCTTATTTCATACACAGCATTGGAGTAGCTTGTAGTTTCACCAACTTTAGGAGTATCCACATCGCTAGCTTCTTCTGAAGTCTGACCATCGGGCTGTGATCCGCTCTGCTCTTCATCACCGGACTGGTTACCTGACTGTGAACCGCCCTGTCCTCCTTCAGTATTTCCGCCTTCTGTATTCCCACCTTCAGTTCCGGATGTCCCGCCGATCTGCTCGATTTCTTCAGGTTCTTCGGGAACTACCGCATCCTCAGCATTCTTTACAAGAAGAATCTTAGTTGTGCTAAGACCGGTTGGAAGAGAATCATACTCATTGTCATCAGTATCAACAAAAGTATATGGAAGAACAACATCGGCATTTGCTGAAAGGCCAACAGGCGCAATGATTTTTGTAATACCTTTACAGCCCTTAAGCATGTCTGAGTTTCCTCTAATGCTTCCTGCTTTTACTCCTGTAAAATCAATTGTTGAAAAGCTTGAATTCTTAAAAATAGTGGATCCGCTTAGCCTAAATCCTTCACCGAATGAAACCGTACCTGTCGTCCTGATTTTTATCTCTTTAATAAAAGTAGTACGCGTTCTGCCAGCAATAATCGCCTCCGGCATAATGCAAATATTAGCATTTTTGTTCCCGATATACTCATGTAATTCCAATTCCAGGTATTCTTCTTTTGTATATCTAAAAGCATTCTGCCAGGTTGTATCATTTGAATTATCGTTAAAGCCATCTACTTCATCTGCTATTTTTTCAGATACAATAAGGATTGACTCGCTAAGCCCTGTTGGAAGTTGAAAATACATATTGTTATTCTGATCAAAAAATATCCCTGGAAGCTGAATGGAAACATTTGCAGGAAGGTTCTTAGGGCAGTATATGTATTTTAAATTCTGACAAGTATCCAGTCCCCAATCGCACATTATAGCATCTGTTTGTATTGCGCTCATATCCCAGGAACTCAAATTCAGCTTTTCCAGACTATAGCACCCCTTAAATGCTTGATATATATGTTCAACAGTCCTTGGCGAAAATCTGCTCAAATCAATTTCCTTGAGGCTACGTGCATCGGTAAATAGCCACTGCCACCCACTGATTCTATTATTTCCGGTAATATCAAAAGTATTACCCCAAATTACCTGCTTCAGATTTCTGCAATTAGAAAATAAAGCATCTCCATTTGCAATTGTGAAACCTATAATTCCGGTTAAATCAATTTTCTCAAATTCTGATCCGAAAAAGCTTCCTGAAATAGTAACTCCGGGTTCAAAGTGTACTTCCTTCGCATTTAGAATCTGGCAGCTGCTAATATTGACTGAGTAGCTTTCTCCATCAATTGTCACATATCGTGGTATTGTGATAGTTTGTGCATTGCCATTATAACCGAAAAGATCAATTTTCTTGTTTGTGCTGTCAACATGGTATATATATCCGGGTAGAACACTTTCATTTTTTAGCGTAATCACTTTGGATACACTGCTGGCATCACCATAAGGTAAATATGTTATTTTTTCCCCACTTTCATCAACATATGAATAACAATAATTTGTGCCGGTAGGCAGAGAAATTCTGCTATCAGCCGGAACATTTATGGGTGTCTTCAATGTTGCCAGCCACTGCATTTCATCAAACATAGTATTATTATTAGAGTCGTTCCTTTTTATACTTTGAAAATTCAAGTTACTAAGATCAAGACTTTCAAGATGATAACATCTCGAGAACATGCGTCTAATAAGCGTAACCTTTGATGTATCAAAACTAGTCAAATCAACAGATTCAAGTGCCATGCAATCACTAAACATGTACTCCATTGTGGTTACATTTCGTGTATCAAACATGCTGAGATCAAGATTTTTAATGTTGTAGCAGGATTCAAACATATAACTCATATCCGTCATTTCAGAGGTATCAACACCCGTAAAATCAATCTCTTCGAGCGTATCAATATTTCCGAATTTAATACCATTAACAAGCTTAACCCCGTTTTCAAAGCTAAGTTTTTTTATAACATTTCTATTTTGGGAAGAAAGATTTACTATTATTGTTGAGTATGTCTTACCATCAATAACTGCTCTCACAGGGATGACAAGATTTTCATTATTACCGTTATATCTTGACAATTTAATAGTTCCTGCGTTTTCATCCAGATTATAAGTAAAATCCTCGTACCAGTTATTCTCATTTGCTTCACCATTGGTGGCTTTGGCATTAATCGGAGTAAAAATCAAAAAACATATAAAAAATACAATAGATATCTGAGTGGATTTAAATAAAAGATTATTCATGAGCTACCTCAAAAACCAAAATAAGCAAAAGCATAAATCACATTTTATGATTATATTGTTTTATAGGCGCGGCTTTATTATTATACCACGGCATAATTTTATTTCTATTCCTATCCTGCAGAGTTTATCAAATTTTAATAATTCCCAATTCCCAGAAATGAGTTATGCAAATTTAATACTCTTTTTATCCCCGTTTAACCCTCCCTCACTGGCAATACGATAAACTAATTGTGTATGTAGGAATTTATAATCTACCAAATTATGCCTAATTGCTATTCCGTATAGAATAATTGGCTTTCTTATGAGGGATATGAATGAAGAGTGTTAATAAGCAAAAATCGCGCATTTCTACAAGAGTGGTACTGGCGATATGCATGGCCGGAGCCTTACTAACAGTGTCTTCATATTCATTAACCATTGCTGCTAAAGGCACAAACTTATTAGAAGCAGCTAAAGGCACAAATATGCTGGTTGCATCCGCAAAAGGAGACACCCAGTCTTCCTCCGACAGCAATTCAGAAGCGTCAAAGACATCTTTGCCAAACTTCTCCTCAGACTACGCAGCAATCGGCTACGATACAGAGGATGGACTTGAATCCGCTGAGATCAACGCTGTTGCCCAGACAAGTGACGGCTATATCTGGGCCGGTACCTATTCCGGTATGTACAGATATGACGGCTACAGATTTGAGAAAATCCAGCTTGATGAGCGCATCAACAATGTAATGCAGATGTTTGTCGACAGTAAGAATCATCTCTGGATTGGTACGAACGATAGCGGAATTGCCTGTTATGAGCCGGAAAGCGGCAATATCAGCTTCTATACAGCTGCTGAAGGTCTTCCTTCCAATGCAATCCGTGCCATCTGCGAAGACAAGTCGGGAAACATCTATGTCGGCACCACCAGTCAGCTCTGCATTATTTCACCTGACGGAAAAATAAAAGAGTTCCTTGGCGACCAGATATACAGCGTGCGCACTCTTAGTGTTTCAGGCGATATCATCGTCGGTGTCACCAACGGCGGCGAGCTGTTTTTCATCAAAAACGGAAAGCTTCTCGCTATGAGATCCATGGAGAATGAAAATAACGTTTACTATGCTGCTGCAGCTATGAACGATAAGGGCATAGTTCTCGTGGGAACAAGCTCAGACTACGCCCTGAAGTTCCTTCTCAGTGAAAATGGTTCCCTCAAAACCTTGAAGCAAATCCACACAAACGGAATTTCTTACTTTAACAAGCTTCTTTATTCCCCGGAAAATGACGGGTATTTCTTCTGCTGCGAAAATGGTCTCGGATTTATCGGCAACAACGATAAGATTACCGATATGTCTGCTGATGGTTTCAGCAGCTCAGTCAGTGATGTTTTCATAGATTATCAGGACAATATGTGGTTCGCCTCCAACAAGCAGGGCGTAGAGCGCTATTCCCTTAATCCCTTTGTGAATATCTTCGCACGGGCGAAGGTTGATGAAAGCGTTGTTAACAGCCTTCTTATCAAGAATAACTTCCTCTATGTCGGCATGGATAATGGCCTTATCGCAATTGACCTTGACACCGATGAGCAGATTTCCTACATGAACGAGAGGAAATTTGAAGGAGTCAGGGTTCGTCACCTGATGCTTGATAGTGCGGGCAATATCTGGGCCAGCACCTATGGTCAGGATGGTCTCATGGTGCTTGGAAAAGACGGAAGCTTCAAAGCATATAACGAGAACACCGAAAACACTGTCGGCAGCCGCTTCCGCTCCACCCTTGAACTTGCAAACGGACAGATTCTTGCAGCCAGCAGTACAGGCCTTAACTACATTGATAATGGAAAAGTTGTGAAAACCATCTCCGAAGACGATGGACTCGGAACTCAGATTCTCTCCATGGTTCAGGCTGATGATGGAAAAATCATCGCGGGCTCTGACGGAAATGGCGTATATATTATAGAAGATGGAAAGATTATTGATACCATAGACGAAGATGACGGCCTTGGTTCCCTTGTCGTCCTGAAGGTCGTTCCCTGCAAGGGCGGATACATCCTCGTAACAAGTAATTCGCTCTACTACTATACAGGAAGTGCTGTCACCAAGCTGAACGCTTTTCCTTACAGCAACAACTATGACGTATATATCTCAAAATCCGGTGAGGCATGGGTAACCTCCAGTGCCGGTATTTTCGTAGTAGATGAGGATGCGCTTCTGAAAAACGAAAACTACAGTTATACACTGCTCAACAGAAGTCGCGGTTTCTACACAACGCTTACAGCCAATGCCAAAAATGCGGTCAAAGGTGATGACCTCTACCTTTGCTGTACCGATGGCGTAAGAAAAATATCCCTGACTGACTACAATTCCTTTGATAATGATTACGAAATCCGCGTATCAAGAGTTCTCGCGGACGATGAAATTATACATGAAGAAAACGGAACCTACAGAATCCCGGCTATCCAGGGACGTATTGAATTTGATGTGGCTGTCCTCAACTTCACACTTTCCAACCCTCTTCTGAAGATCTTCTTGGAGGGTGCCAAGGATGAAGGTATTACCTGTCTGCAGAATGAGATGAGCAGTCTTGTTTACACCAACCTGCCTTACGGAAATTATAAGCTCCACGTGCAGGTTCTGGATTCAGGTGACAGAAGCATCATAAGAGATGAAGTATATGATGTAGTAAAAGATTCCCAGCTCTACGAAAGAACTTATTTTAAGGTAATCCTTTTCATTCTGGGAGTTCTGCTTGTTGCGTTTATCGGATGGGTTATCCGCAGAATTATACAGGCTATCAAAAATGCCAGAACCTGGAAGCTTGAAGCCACAACCGATCCCATGACCGGACTCCTCAACAAAGCAGCTTCCAAGCGAGAGCTCACCGAACTGTGTAAAACCAAGCAGGGAATTCTCATGATGATCGACCTTGACAGCTTTAAGCTGGTAAATGATCTTTACGGTCATGATATGGGTGATAAGATTCTGATCAGGTTTGCAGACATCATTCGCTCCTGCATCCGAGAAACCGATATTGCAGGCAGAATGGGCGGTGATGAATTCATTGCTTATATCATGGGAACCAACGACGAGAGTGTAGTAGCTTCTAAAGCTGAGCACATCAACGAAGAGATAGTAAAATCGGCCAAGGAATTCATGGGCGAAGATATGACTATTCCTCTCGGAGCTTCTATCGGTGCGGTTTGTGCTCCCGATGAAGGTACCGATTTCGAGGAGCTCTTCGGGCTTGCAGACAAGGCTCTATACAATGTAAAACAAAACGGCAAACATGGCTATGCTATGTATCGCAAGTCCAATCCCAAGCTCACCACCGAGGAAGACAGCATCGCCAAGGGCATCGCCGGAACCAGGAAAATTCTGGGCGAAAGAAACGAAGGCAAGGGTGCTTTCAAGGTTGATTTCAACAAGCTCCAGGCAATCTATCGCACCTTCGACCGCCTGTCCCGCCGTACGGACGCTAAGGTAACGATTGTGCAGTTCACGTTAAATGCTGAAGAAGGAAAAGAATTGTCCGATGAGATAATGGATCAGTTTTTCAGTATTCTGTCAGGGACACTTCGTTCTAACGACGTAGTTGCTCCCACAGGTAAAAACCAGGCAGTCGCCCTTTTAACAAACATCGAGGGTGAAGACCAGCTCGTTCCGATTGATCGTGTAGTCAAGACCTGGGACGACGCACCGGGCCACGAAGGCTTCTCCGTCAGTTACGAATTAGAGGCGATGTAAAAAACATCGCCTACTATTTTACTTTAAGTCTGTATGTATGCAGATTTGAAGTACCTCCTCTGTTGGATGTCCAGTAGATATAATTGCCGCAAGTCTTGGGCGTCTCGCAGGGGTTGAGGTAGGCAGCTGCCGAAAAGAGCTTAGCCTTCTTTGCCACTTTTCCATCATTATTTATGACCATGTAATATACGCCTTTGTAACTTCCGCCAACATATTTTTCAAACAGGATCACAAAGCGTCCCTTGGCATCAGCTGTTACCTGCGGGTTACTTACGGTAAATGATCCGTTCGTAAGCCACTTAATGCCATAATCAGTTACGTCCTGTGTCCCGGCTATACCTGATTTTCCGGACCTTGTGGTCTTCATCGTAAAAGCACTTTCTGACTTAAGGCTCTGGGTAGGATCAAATATCTGTATGAAAAGACATTCTTTCTGCTTTGCCGCCTTCTTATCCAGGTTTTTCACCGAAGTTCCGACGAGTGCGACATGATTGTTATCAGCTACGGCAACGCCTCCCATATGGGCATAATTGTTGTTGACAACATACATGTTATAGGCGGAATTCTTTTTTATCCAGAAATGGAATATATCGTAATTTCTCACACTGGAATATCCCGATGTAGTATATTCACGGGCTGCTTTATCTGCGTCCTTATAAGCGGGAGCATATGCATCATAATTTGACCAGGCACTTTCTTCTGCCGCTTTTTCATCAGGAGGAAGCACTGTCTCAGAGGGTGTTGTGAATCCAACCGAAAATGATCTGTTGTAGGCATCTCCCTCGCTTGCAAGGATAAAGCCATCCTGATACGGAATCGCCCTTTGCGCAAAAGAATGGGAATTATAGTACCTGTCAAGCTGCACCAGCTGCATGGTATTTCTGTTGATTATCAGCGCGGTGTTACTCTGATGTCCGTTATACATTCCTCTTCCGTAATTGACCGCAAGATAATTTCCGTTTATCGCCACATCACAGTTCCCTGCTTCAAACGGGATCTTCGTATTGGAATCTGTATCTCTGGTAGAACTACTATAGCCATACCTTTCAGAGTATTTCTGAAAACAGCCGCTGCCATTATCACCGACAGCTGCAAGGAACTGCCCGTTTTTAGAATACTTTGTGATGAAAACCGTATTCTTTGTCTGATCGGATGAGTTATTCTTCCTACCGCTGACAACGTAGAGATTCCCTTCCTGATCGCAGGAAACAGCACCGAAAATCGGATACTGCATCTTAATTTTTTTCTTCGATTTTACTTTTCCGTTTTTATTCCTTACTACAGTTACGGTCTTCCCTTTGCAATATGCGAAGCAGTAATCCCCGTTTTCATCCGTAAATTCTGATACGTTGGATACCCCTTCCCAGTTGATGTAGCTACCGATCGCATACACCTTATGGTTTATGTTTGTGTTGAACTCTTTTGCATTTTTTGCCGCATATACCCCGGAAGGTGACGACAGCATAAGACATCCGGCCATTACCGCTGCTACTATTCTGGTGATTTTCTTCATAAGCTTATTCCCCCTCGACTATTTTTTCAGATTACATGATTTTATTTTAGCAGTTATTCTTCTCATAAGCATATTTTATCAGATGAACTGACACATCTTCCCACCTAATTCCCCAACACCCCCTTCAGAAAAAGGCCTTGGGAGCGCTGCTCTCAAGACCTTCTTCATAATTCCTTTAGTTTGTTTATCCCCTCATCCGGCGCTACGCGCCACCTGTCTACGCTCCGCTTCGGTCCGCGCTGGACCGACGTCCACCGGACGTCGAGCGCCCCCCAGGGGGAAGGCTTTAGCTTTATTTAGACAAGTGTCCACTTCACGCCTTCGCGTGTGTCCTTAATCTCAACGCCCTTGGCGAGGAGTTCATCGCGGATAGCATCAGCTGTTGCGAAGTCCTTAGCCTTCTTGGCTGCTGCTCTGCGCTCGATCGCATCCTTGATGTAAGCTTCAAGCTCGGGATCGATGTCTGCAGAATCATCTGCAAGTGCATGTCCGATAAGATCAAGTGAGAGAACCATATCGAAGCTGTCGATGATAGCGAGCTTGGTTGCAGCATTGGTATCAGCCTTAAACACATCATAGAGAAGTGTTACTGCCATGGAAGTGTTGAGGTCGTTTGAAATCGCATCAGCGAACTTGTCCTCAAATTCCTTAAGCACAGCCTTATCAACATCAGCACTGTTTCTTACAGTATTAAGGAAGCTCTCCAAATTCTTATCTGCTGCCTTAAGAGCATCATCTGAAGCTATCAGCGCCTCAACCTTTTTAACCAGGTTGTTATAAGCTGTCACTGTGTTATCAAGAACATCAAATGAAAACTCAAGAGGCTTTCTGTAGTGTGACTGCAGGCAGAAGAATCTGTAAACAAGCGGATCGTAGCCCTTCTCCTGAAGTACGGAAACGGTGAGAACCGCACCCTTTGACTTACTCATTTTTCCCGCTCTGTCATTAAGGTGATTGGAGTGGAACCAGTATTTGCACCACTCATGTCCGAGATAGCTCTCAGACTGCGCAATCTCATTGGTGTGGTGAGGGAAAATGTTATCAACACCGCCGCAGTGGATGTCGATGTACTCACCAAGATGCTTCATGGAAATGCATGAGCACTCGATGTGCCAACCGGGATAACCAACGCCCCACGGGCTGTCCCACTTAAGTGCCTGATCCTCAAACTTAGACTTTGTGAACCAAAGCACGAAATCTGTCTTATTTTTCTTAGCGGTATCCTCTTCAACATCGTCGCGGACACCAACCTGAAGCTCCTCTTTTTCTATAGCAGATGAGAACACGTAGTAGTCCTCAAGCTTACTGGTATCAAAATATACATTACCACCTGCAACATAGGCATAGCCCTTCTCGAGAAGAGTCTCAACCATGTGTATGAACTCAGGAATGCAGTTTGTAGCGGGCTCGATCACGTCAGGTCTCTTATTGCCCACAGCATCAAAGTCCTTGAAGAAAGCCTTGGTATAAAAATCAGCGATCTCCATAACTGTCTTGTGCTCGCGCTTTGCACCTGCAAGCATCTTATCCTCACCTGTATCGGCATCTGATGAAAGGTGGCCGACGTCAGTGATATTCATAACTCTTTTCACATCGTAGCCGCAATATTCAAGCGCCTTGATGAGCGCATCCTGCATTATATATGTACGGATATTTCCGATATGTGCAAAATGATAAACGGTGGGGCCGCAGGTATACATTGAAACCTTGCCCTCTTCCCTCGGCACAAAATCATCGATTTTTCTTGAAAGCGTGTTGTAAAAACTAAAAGTGTGTGGCATTTTTCTTACTCCTCAAATTGCTCTTTTCACTACTCTTCCCATATATCTTGGAAAAAACTACTATCGATTTTAACACAATTAAGACGCTAATTAAACAATTATGAAAATGACTCCTTTATAAAATTTTAATATCATTTTTCCATCTGCAAAATCTTTATCATACCCACCAAATGATATAATTATGTAGTAATCATCAATCTGCTTGCAGAGAGTAAATTACTATGATTAAGAGATTGCTATCAGCTTTTCTTATAACTTCATTGGCAGCGTTGTCTCTTGCCGGATGTGTCCCGACCAAGGCCGTTTCAGGGGACACTGCTCTGGCAGAGGCAGAGCCTGAAATCATTGACACCCACTCGGATGACGGGCGCACGGTGGTTGGTATTTCCATGCCCGATAATCTCCTGGAGAGATGGAATCGCGACGGACTTTTCCTGAAAGATGAATTTAAGAAAGCCGGCTGCGATGTGGAGCTCAAATATGCAAACAATCTCATTGATACCCAGATAAATGACCTCAGGGAGATGATTGAGGACGGCGCAGATCTTCTTGTCATCGCGGCAGTTGACGGCGCAGCGCTGACTTCCATTCTGGACGAAGCCAAACAGGCGAACGTCAAAGTAATCGCCTATGACAGACTCCTCATGAACACTGATTCCGTTGATTATTATGTATCCTTTGACAATTATAAAGTCGGGGTACTTCAGGCAGATTTCCTTATAGACAAACTTGGTCTTGAAGAGGAAGGCACCGAGAAAAACATAGAATTTGTAACGGGTGATCCCGTTGATAACAATGCCCGCTTTTTCTATCAGGGAGCAATGGATAACCTGCAGCCCTATATTGATTCGGGGAAACTTAAGGTGCTGTCCACCCAGACCGGTTTTTATGAGACCTCCACCGCGCAGTGGTCCACGGATATTGCGCAACAGCGGCTTCAGATTATTCTCAATTCCTACTACCCTCCCGGAACAAGACTTGACGCGGTTCTTTGTGCCAACGACTCCACCGCCCTCGGCGCAGTTCGCGCTCTCGAATCCGACTACACCGGCACAAACACAGTCCTTGTGACAGGACAAGATGGCGACATCGCGAATATTTACAATATTTTCGAGGGAACCCAGAGTATGACCGTATACAAAGCGCTTCAACAGGAATCCATCGTGACCGTATCGCTTGGAACAGCTCTTTTATCCGGAGAAACTCCGAACTACGACCTTATAGATAATTCCTCGTGGAGTTTTGAATGTGCCTATAATACGAAGGATTATAACAACGGCATAAAGGTAGTCAATTCCTATCTCCTTCAGCCGTACACCATAACAATTGATAATATAGAAAAAGAGCTGTTCGACACCGGCTACTACGCCCGCAATGCATCAGGTCTTATCTATGCTGTCAAATAAAGTATAACCATTTCGCCCATTTTCCTTGGTCACGTACAGTGCGCTGTCGGCGCTCTCCATGACCTTGTTTGGATCTTCCACATCAAGAGGGTACATTGCGCATCCGATACTGACGGTGAGCTTCAATTCTCCCGCAGAAGTCTTGAACGGAGCCTTTGTACTCTTTATTATGCTCTCGCATATCTTCTTGGCTTTTTCATTGGAAGGTGATGTGAAAAGTCCGGAAAATTCATCTCCTCCAAGCCTTGCAAAATGCAGCTGATTTTTCGAGAGTTTTTTCAGTCTCTCACCCACTCCGGCAATAATCTCATCTCCGACCTTATGTCCGTAGGTGTCATTTATATCCTTAAAATGATCGACGTCAAGCATAATCAGACCATAGGGCATCTGCAGCCCAATCGTCTGGTTCATATCTTCTATAAGCTTCATTCTGTTTGGCATCTGGGTAAGGAAGTCCGTACGCATCAGCCTTTTTCTCTTGGCATTGGTTATATTCAGGATGAAAATAATAGCAATCATCAACAGAACAATAACTATAACAAGGTTACTGAGCATAGTATTTTCGCGGTAAAACTTCGCAAGATTTTTGTGTTCATTCAAAACCTGCGAACCATCGGGCAGCATTGAATACTTAATACCGAAATGATCCATGCTTCCCTGTTCAAAGTAAGGAGTAGTGACCGTGGAAGTCATAAGCGGCATATCGTCCGCATTTTCCCCGAGAATAATTCTCTTCGCAGCATCTCCCGCAATCCATCCGGCATCGTAGAATGAGTAGGAAATTCCTCCCAGAACTCCGTGTTCTATGTCAGAAGAAGCAAGCCTCATGATAGGCACATCCGGCGCATAGGTCGACATAAAGTCGGACGCATTCGCAAGAGAGTAGGAATTCCCGTCTCCGTCCCTTGCAAAATCAAGGAAAAGAATGATATCGTCATCGCCGAGAGACCCCAAAAGCTCTTTTAGTCCATTGGCGGTATAATACGAGGTATTGATCACCGTGCTTTTTATGTCGGGATTTTCATCCTTGAACTTCATGTACTCGACATAATCACCCTGCCCGGCTATTGTCGCATCCACAACGACATTAAGGTGATCCCTACCGGGGAACAACTTCTTCATAAGGGCATAGTTACCCTCAAAGTCAGGGATCTCCGTGATGCCCGTCGCATTTTTCATCGCAGCAGCGGTCATCGCTTCTGTCTTGTTGCTCACACCCATGAAAACAAGCGGGGTATCGGGAAACAGCTCGTTCCTGTTATTAATGACATATCGCAAAGCGGAATCATCCGAAGCCACAATCAGATCATAGGATCTAACCGAATAAATCTTATATTTCAAGTATTTATCGAAGTTCTGGATATCCATTCCGCCGTAATACTTGTCTGCATCCATAAACTCATAGCAGATATCCACATTTATCCCATCAATTCCCGCTTCGAAGCCCTTTAGCTGCTCGGGAACCGCAGCATTTGAAAAGCCATAGGACGAAATGAAAAGTACACGAAATTGGCGCTCTAAACTATCCTTCGCATTGACCTTTTGTGCGAAGGAAAAGAGCGCCATGAGAATACAATATGTAATTAGTAAGCATGATTTTATGCGTTTCATGCTTTAATTTTACCGCTATAAAATAGGGGCAACAATTTAGCAATCCTTAAATTTTTATAATCTATTTCGGAAGCGGTAAATTCTCACCTCATAAGGCCTGTACATACCATGGTGAACTGCATAGGTGCTGAGCTCTTTTCGCATCATGTCACCTATAGCCTCGGAATCCCCACCGGTTTCCTTAAGGCTCCTGAATTCTTCCTTCAGTTTCTCGCCCACACTCTCACTGCCCATGTACTGCTTTCTGTCCGGGTAATTACAGAGCATCAGCTGTCCCTTTTTACCTATGAATTTTTCAGGAATGCTGACCTTCACAGGTAGTCTTGAAAAAGAGCAGATTATCAGATAACTCACTGACCCGAGGCTTCGCTCATACATATAGATGTTGCCATCCTTCGGATAATATTCCTTATAATCGCCGTAGAGGAGCGCCTTGGAGCTCTTTCTGAGAGACAGGCATTTTCTGTAAAAATTGAGGATACTGAACTCGTCCTTCTCCTGCGCTTTCACGTTGATCTTTTTGTAATTCGGATTCACATAAAACCACGGTTTTGCCTTAGAAAAGCCTGCGTTCTTTGAGTCATCCCACTGTACGGGAGTTCTCGCGGAATCCCTGCTGGAGATGTGTATCCTTCGCATGCGCTTTTTCTCATCATCCTTGGTGTGGTAGGTGTGATAGTTGGTCTTGCTGGAGATGTCCACATACTGGTCGATCGAGTGAAGGCGTATGTTGGTCATTCCAATCTCCTGCCCCTGGTAGATGAAAGGTGTCCCCTGCAAAAACAGATAGCATGCGGCAAGCATCGTCCCGCTCTCCCTGTGATAGTGTTCACTTCCGTAGCGGCTGACAATTCTGGGATGATCATGATTTTCAAGATACAGGCTGTTCCACGCTTTTCCCGCAAGTGCTGTCTGCCACTTGGTGAAGGCCTTCTTCAGTTTTACAAGTGAAAACGGTCTGTGAATGTACTCCGTATAGACACAGTCCGCCATCATGTGATCAAAGGAGATCATCATGTCAAGGGACTTATTCTCTCCCGTCAGGTATTTAAGCGCAGAATTCACCGTAGTCATAGGTCCTTCGCCTATCTGGAAGCAGTCATACTCCTGGCACACCTTTCGGAATTCTCCGAGATATTCATGGATATGCGGTCCGTCCTTGTAGTAGGGCATTCCGTTTACGGCAGGCAGAAACGGCAATCCGTTCGGAAGTCCTTCCTTCTTGGAAATGAAATTGATGACATCCTCCCTGAAGCCGTCAACTCCCATATCAAGCCAGAAGCGCATGATGGACTTAACTTCTTCTCTTACCTTGGGGTTATCCATGTTGAGGTCGGGCTGTTTCTTTGCAAAGATATGGAGATAGTACTGGCCTCTTTCTTCGTCGTACTCCCACGCTTTTCCCTCAAATAAGCTGTCCCAGTTGTTGGGCTTATCCCGCCAGATGTAATAGTCGCTGTAGGGGTTGTCCTTCCCCTTCCTGCTCTCTTTGAACCAGGGATGCTCGTCTGAGGTGTGGTTTACTACAAGGTCCATGATTATCTTAAGCCCCAGTTTGTGGGCTTTATCCAGCACCTTCTTGAACTGCTCCAGCGTTCCGTAATCGGGATGAATGTCCTTATAATCCGAGATATCGTAGCCAAAGTCCGCATTCGGAGATGGATACAGCGGCGAAAACCAGATGCCGTCTACTCCGAGCGACTTTACATATTCGAGCTTATCGTAGACGCCATAGAGATCACCTATTCCGTCTCCGTTTCCGTCCGCAAAGCTCCTAACCCATATCTGGTAAAACGCCATCCGCTTGTACCAGTCTTTTTCTCTTGTATTTGTGTCTGACATAATGTACCTCGGTGAATTTTTAACAGGTTTTTCCACAGTAACACCTTTTCATTTATTAGTGCCATAATCCTATAAATATAGTATATTCCCTTGGAAGTGCCCATTCAATTGGAGCTGAATCAAATTGAGAATTGCTGTCTATTATTCGCCATTATTACTTCTGAACAATAAATGCAGCTTCAAAATCAGTTTTTGTTGTAATCCAAATACTTCTATACAATAAATACAGCGCTAAAATAAGATTTTGTTGTAACCCCAAAAAGGCAAAACAACAAATTTTCATATCGAGCCATTTTTGTTGTAATATGAGGGTCCTATGTACAACAATTTTGTGATATAAACTGAATTTGTTGTTTCCAAGCAAAAGCCATACAACAAATCTTCTGTCAGTTCATTATTTTGTTGCATCTTAGCTGATACCTATACAACAAATGACATGATAATAGAGTTATTTGTTGCAACAAGAAAAATCTCCAACAAATCTAAAATCTCCAATACAAATCTCCAATAAAATAGAGTATTTATCAGTTTTACCTGGATTCACCAACATCTGTCTCCTTACAAGTTTATGAAAAAATAATAATTCTCTGGTTTCACGAAGATTCTAACTTGCTATAATATACGTGTCACAACATTTCGTTATATTTTGTTTCTTATGTGTTTCTTATCGGAAGGGGGATTATATGAAGAATAAATCCGTAAAAAGACGCATCTTTAGTCGATTTTTGTCAATTGCTCTTGTCTTTGCGATGAGCGTATGTCTGCTGCTTCCCATCAATGCTAAGGCTGCAAAGAAAATCACTCTTACTCAAAATCTATTTTCCGATCAGTTAGAGGATATTGAGCCTACCGTGTCTACTATAACTAAGACTGGCAAGTACAGCATCATTACCACTAAAAATGAAGCCGGAAACTTTTGTGGTTTTCTCAAGTTCGTTGCTCCAAAGACCAAGACCTATACAATAACTGCAGGTCCTATTAAGGGCAAGAAGAAAGACTTCATTTTCGGGTCGGTTGAATTCTTTGTACCGGGAAATGCCACCAGTCTTGCCGGAACGACAGTGAAGCTAAAAAAGAGTACCAAGAACCATTTTATGATGATAGCAACCAAGAAATATTCCAACAGCGAAAAGAAGCGTGTCGGCACAATTAAGCTCAGAAAGGGAACTCAGCTTTATATGTATTTCCAGTTCCACCAAGGCAATAAGAGCAGCGCCTGCACTACAACACTCAAAATAAAGTAACAGCAAAACCTCTGAAGTGCCTACCTATTTGCATTTCAGAGGTTTTTCTTATTCTAATCATTCCCCAACTTAATTTGTTTTCCTTATTCTTCTCATATTCTAACTTAATTTATCGAAAAAGTGTACACAAACACTTGCAATGCTATATATGTCATTGCTAGAATATCAGATTAGAGGGGAACTATTATTTGGGATGAAAATTTAAAAAGGGGAAATCAAAAATGAAAAGTAGGTTGGGGAATCTATTATTTGCCATCACAGCTTTGCTGTGTTTTTTTGTGTTGTCAGGACATTCGTCCATTATTTCAAAAGCAGCTGACAATAAACAAACCAAGGTAACAGGAACACTGTTAAACGGATCGTATTTTTGTAGTGCTATAAAAAGCCTCGCTAATGGTGATCCAAAGATGGACTACGATAAGTATGATGAGAAAATCAAAAAGATTGTATTTCTACCAAAGGCTAAAGCAAAAGAGCCAAAGAAGCAGAAAAGCGTGTCCGTAGGTGAAGGTGTTGCTGCATACTATGACGGGAAGGGAACTATCTCAATATACAGCGCAGCCGATAAGATAATTTTTGGGGAAAGTACCGGCTATATGTTTTATGGCTTTAAAGAGCTTGAGGAGATTGATTTTGGAAAAGGCAGAGTGGATACTTCAAATGTCACATTCATGCAAGGCATGTTCAAATATGCCAGAAAATTGAAAAGCCTTGACCTGAAGGACTTTGATACCTCTCATGTATACTCTATGAAGCAGATGTTTGAGGATTGCTATAGTCTTGAGGAAATTAACCTTAGCAATATGAATACGAAGTATGTCGGTGACATGGAGTATATGTTTGGTTCTTGTTATAAACTAAAAGAACTTGACCTTAGCAGCTTTGACACCGGAAATGTTTGCTCTACCCGTGCGATGTTCCAGCATTGTGACAGTCTTGAGAAACTGAATATTTCAAGTTTTAATATGAAGAACGCTGCAGATATATCGTGGATGTTTAGCTGCTGTTATGCACTGGAATCACTGGATTTAAGTGTTTTCGATGCCTGTGATGCAACCGATATTGGTTATATGTTTCAGGCTTGTGAATCCTTAAAGAGCATCGATCTAAGGAATTTCTCGTCATCGCATGTACGTAAAGCAGAAAGTTTGTTCCGCTCATGCAAAAATCTTGAGTATCTCGATATAAGAAATCTTGATCTGTCGGCAGTCTATAATACAGATGAAATACTCTACAACTGCCTGAACCTTAAGACAGTCATGGCTCCTAAGGCAACGCGCGGATTTATGGATTTTCCCATGCTGATGGTTATTGATAATAATTCGGATGGACAGCCTGACACAGCTGAGACTTTTCATAAAAATCCCATCTCTGACAATGTGAACAGGATGATTCCGTTTGATGACGACAGTATGGTCTATTCACCACCGGCTGATGCGCCGGCAGTTGATACGCCAGCAGCAGAGACAAAGAACGCGGAGGCGATAATAACTGACAAGGGAATAGCCTACAAGCTGGGAAGTGACGGAAATGCTGCGGTCATTAAAATCGAAGCATCCGGAAAAGTCTCCATAAATACCGTTTCCTACGAGGGGAAAACATATACTGTAAAAGAAATCGAATCTTCTGCATGTAAAGGGAATAAGAAAATCAAATCACTTTCAATCGGAAACAATGTGACTTCAATTGGCAAGAATGCTTTCAAGGGCTGTAAGAAACTTAAGAAGGTCACTATAAATGCCAATAAATCATTAAAAATCGGAGCAGGTGCTTTTAAAAAGATATCAAGGGAAGCATCCATAAAAGTTAAAGGAATTAAAGGCAAGAGTAAACAAAAACTTATTAAGGCCATAAAGAAACAGACAAATGCAAAAGTAAAATGAGTGAAATCAGGGGAATAAGTATGAAAACAGGAATAGTAAAACGGTTAAAGGGGATTGCTGTACTTGCAGGTGCTGTGATTATGATTGGTACGTCATCAATAATCGGCAGCGCAAGAGAGTATTCACGGGAAGATGGTGTTATTACCGGTCTGGGAGCAGTTAACTCACTTACAGGAAGTGTAAGTCATGGAACGATTAGTGAAAATAATGAAAACGTAGCTGTTAAGAAATTGGTTTTTATCGCCAAAGCGGATTTAACATCTTACAGTAATCTTCCATATGAACATGAAGGTTTTGGGGTATATGATTTTTACGATAAAAATACCGATACAGTGTATGTATGCACGAGAGCAAACAACATAATTTTTGATGATCCCAGAGGAGATTTTGCAAATTTCACCAGTCTGGAAGAGATTGATTTTTCAAAGGGTAATGTAAAATTTTCGCAGAATGTGGATTCAACAAATAAAATGTTTAAGAATTGCATGAGTCTAAAAGCTGTGGATCTTAGCTGCTTTGATACTTCTAATGTAACTGATATGTCCTCTATGTTTGAAGGGTGTGTATCACTAAAAAGTATAAAGCTTGGAAACTTTAAAACCGCACGGGTAGAAAATTTTAGGAGGATGTTCTATGGCTGTGAGAGCCTTCAGAACCTATCTCTTAGGAGTTTTGATACATCTCATGCAGACTTCATGACGGAGATGTTCTCAAAATGCAGGAGCCTTACGAAATTGGATGTGTCGAGCTTTGATACCTCAGGCGTGAGAAACATGAGTCAAATGTTTGCACAGTGTAACAAACTGACTTCTTTAGATCTTAGTAATTTTGATACTGCTGCCGCAAGCTGGATGAGTCAGATGTTTGCAGGGTGTGAAAGCCTTCAGAACCTGGATCTATCTTCATTTGATACCGAGAGCACCCAAACCATACAGGGCATGTTTTATGGCTGCAGGAGTCTGAAAACTTTAAATATCAGCAGCTTTAATCTATCAAATAATAGTGATACTGAAAATATGCTAACGGGCTGCAAGGCGCTTGAAACAATTGACACTCCGCGCAAGACCATCACTGAAATAGATCTTCCCAGAGAGTTCTATCTCGACAACAACCGTGACGATAAGCCTGACGTAGATAGCAAATATTCCAAGATTCCGATTTCTGATTCATCCTGTCATTTCATTTTTAATATAAAGAAAGATGAAGTTAAAGTTGAAGAGCCTGAACCGCCGGTACCGACAGCAAAGGACGCAGCGGTGAATTTGTCCGGGATTGAATACAATACTTATTCCGATGGAAGCGCCGTTGCAACGAAGATAAATGCATCAGGGGATGTCATCATTGACAAGATTGAAGTTGACGGTTTTACATATTCTGTTACAAAAATTGCCGGGGGAGCCTGCAAGGGCAATAAAAAAATAAAATCGCTAAGCATTGGTACAGACGTAAAGAAGATAGGGAAAAAAGCATTTTCGGGATGTAAAAACCTTAAAAAGATAGCCATAAACGCCAATAAAGATCTGAAAATAGAGAGCGGTGCTTTTAAGAAGATAAATAAGAAAGCGGTTATCAAAGTTAACGGCATTAAGGGTAAAGCAAAGAAAAAGCTTATAAAGGCTTTAAAGAAGAATGCTGATGTAAAGGTTAAGTAAGAGGGAATACAGGTATGAAAAAAGTTTTAAAACATATAATGCTTGCACTGGTAATTACCTTTGCAGTTGCATTTTTAGCAGAGAATTCATTTGTATCAAAAGCAGCATCAAAAGCTAAATCTAACCAAACTCTATATGAAGGCAGAACCTTTAACGGAAACATAAAAAAGCTTGTTAAAGGTAAGGATGACAACTACACCGATTCCATTTCATTTTGCGACGAGCCTGAAAAAATGGTTTTTACTGTTAGCAGCAAAACTTTTGCAAAAATAAAAGGTTTTCCCAATACTCCTGTCGGAAATAATGTAACTGCCTATTACGACAAAGAAAACCGCGTTATTTACATTTATGCTGCTTCAACGATTTTTTTCAATTCTAATTGCGAAGATATGTTCAAACGCTTTAGATCTTTGGAATCTATCACTGATGAAGGTGCAAAAAGCATTAGTGCAAAAAATGTATCTAATGCGAGATATATGCTCCAAGAATGCTGCAGTCTTACTACATTTGATTCGAATATAATTAAAGATGCGGCTCCCAAAGATGTATTCCGCATGTTTATAGATTGTCACAGCTTAAAAAAGGCCGACCTTAGCAATATCGATCTGTCAGGGGTATCGGATATGAACGAGATGTTTCGCACCTGTTCCAAACTTGAAGAGATTACCTGGAAAAAGTTCGATACATCCAAAATAACAGATATGTCATTAATGTTTTTTGACTGCAAAGGGCTTAAAAATTTTTCATTTCCAAGCTGGTTTGAGGCTAAGAACGTAAAAGATATAGATAGTATGTTTAGTGGTTGTGCAAGTCTTGAAACCGTATATTTTGGGGGGCTTAACACATCAAATGTCACGAGTTTATGCCATATCTTTAACGACTGTAGTTCGTTAAAATCAGTTAATCTTTCACAGCTGAAAACAAAAAATGTAACGGAAATGAGCGGGCTGTTTAGCGGATGCACAAGCCTTGAGAGCGTCAGTCTGAAATCTCTTGATACCTCCAGCCTTGAATACATAACTTCTATGTTTAAAAACTGCACATCCCTAAAAAATGTGGATTTGACCGGTTTTAAGCCATCAAAGCTGCGGGGAGTTTCAAGTATGTTTAAAGGCTGTACTTCTATCGAGACAATTAACCTAAAGGAGCTCGATTTTACCGGCGTATGCAGTAACGGAAGTTATTATAATTTCGTAACAGATTGCGATAAGCTTAAAGTGATCATCTCTCCTAAAAATGTGACAAGGGCTGTTCCGCTTAAGGCAACTTTTGCTCTCGATGATAATGGGGACGGAAAGCCGGATAACGGTAAGAAATATAAGTCTTTTCCGATATCGGCAAAAAGCCACAGATTTATCAGACTGGCCGATGAAAAGAATGTTGGCGATTACAGCGGATCTGAAAAATGCCATGGTTCTGAAGAATCCCCCGGATCTGAAGAAAACAAAGTTCCTACTGTGGAAACAGCTACTGCAGGCAAGGATTTTTCAGTAGGGAACAATACCTACATCCTTAATGAAGATGGCAGTGCTACGGTTACAAAAATTGGAGCATCCGGTAAGGTTTTGATTGATACTGTCGAAACTTCCGGTAAAACCTACCCTGTCACAGCAATTGCGGATAACGCCGCTAAAGGCAATAAAAAGATCAAATCACTATCTATCGGGTCAAACGTATCCACTATAGGAAAGAATGCCTTCAAGGGCTGCAAGAAGCTTAAAGCCATAACCATCAGGGCAAATAAAAAACTTGTCATAGGAAAAGGCGCATTTAAAAAACTACCCAAGAATGCGACTATTAAGATTAAAGGGCTAAAGGGTAATGCGAAGAAGAAGCTTGTTAAGGCTGTCGCAAAGCAGACAAATGCCACTGTAAAATAGAAAGATACGTGCGCCGCAAAGAGCACATAAAAAACAGCCACTATCGTGCCTCGCACGATAAGGGCTGTTTTTCGTTTCTCCTCAATTATCTAACCTTTACACGTTTCGTATTTGACCAGTCGGAATAATAGTAGTTGCCTGATCTTCCTTCTTCAAAGGTTCTAATCTGGAAGTAATAGGTTTTATTCTTCTTAAGTTTCTTGATTGTTGCATACAGGTTATTGGTACTGCTGTAGCCTTGCGCAAAGGACTTGGTTTTAACCTTGCCCTTGAAGTTCTTGTTTGTTGAATATCGAATCTGATATCCGGTTACATCATCTACCTTCTTGAAGGTAACCTTGGCAGATTTCTTACCGGCTTTCACCTTCTTAATTGCTGTAGGTGTTACGCCTGTTCTCGCAATAGTGAACTTATATTTTGCCTTTCGACCGCCAACAATCTTGATGTAGTAAGTACCTTTAAGGAAATAGCAGTTAGCGGTTTTAAGCTCATTCCCTTTTACACTGATATCATACCAATAACTATTCAGATCATTATCTAATATATTGAAGTCGTAATAACCGGTGTTAGCTATGTAACTGATCTTATACTTATCGTTTTCCGGAATCTCGAACTTATACCAGTCATACTCATCCGTATATCCGACCGCCCCGTTTGCCTCTGTTCCAAGACTGTACATCTTGGGATTTTCATAGACATCGTCGAACTCATCTTTAAAGCCAAAGCCGGAGAACTCGGTTTTAATCTTGAAATTTTTGCCGGCTCCGTAGAAATACAAATAATATCTTCCGGCTGTTGCAGTAAAGTGCGCAACATAGGGTCTATTCGTACTTATATTCTCATACGCATCTATAAAATTGTATGAGTCGGTGTAAAATTTTTCCAAATAAGCATAATCACTGAGAATAGTAATCTTAAGATCTCCATCCTCAGGCAGATCTATTGCATAATAAGTATCGCGATACTGCGTCGTATAGCTGGCATAATCGCCTGTGTTGTACGGAATAATTATAGGATCAAGGCCATTCTCCCCTGCAGCCTTAACACTACTTACAGAAGCATCCGTCATCTGAAAAGCTGTGGCCGTTAAAATCACAGCCAGTAATAAAGAAAGATATTTAGTTACTTTTTTCATACGTCTCGTGATCCCCTTTCCCTCATCCGGCGCTGCGCTCCACCTTCCCCATGTTGGGGAAGGCAGGATTCTTTTTATCAATGCTTTACAAATTTATACTTTGACTTCTTCATGCCGGCCTTCTTTAAGCGCTTAACAGCCTTATTGAAAGTCTTTTTATCCTTGGCATGAACGTAAACCTTAGCATTTTTAACGCCTGTGAAGGCTTTTGCTCCCACTTTTGAAAGGGTGTCACCATTAATTCTTACGGTCTTAAGATTGCTGCATCCATAGAATGCTCTCTTATCAATCTTGCTTATCGGAGCATTGGCAAAATCGACTTCGCGGAGATTCTTTGCCTTATAGAAAGCTTTCTCACCTATGCTTCCGAGGTTATGTCCGCCGTCCACTTTTCGAATAGAAGTATTCTTGTAAAATGCCTTCTTGAAAATACCGATAACAGCATATTGCTGATGATACATTTCGATGGTATCGGGAATTGTCAGTGTTGTTGTATAGCTCTTGCAGGTCTTAACATCTGATGTTCCGTTTGCATAAGTGTAATAAGTAGTTTCGCCGCTTTCAAATACAGCGTCTTCCCTGTAGTCGGGTGTGTATTCAAACTCTGCTGCATTACTTATGCGCATGCTCCAGATTCCGTTATCTGTGGATCCGATAATTGTGCCCGTTGCAGGATCGATGAAGCCTGTCAGTTCTACGAATGACCAATTTGAAACACCGTCTTCACTTGCAGGATACTCAATCCACTCATATCCCTGAATGTTGAAGGTTGCAAGTGCCTCATCGTAAGTTCCCTTGAAGTAGTATTTGGCTGTTGCTCCGTACTGTGAATCTGCCTTTGATGAAGGAAGCATTCTGTTGACGCCCTGAATTATACCGCCGGCAAGATGTGTTATATGTGTCTTAAGGTTTCTTCTTACAACAGTTGATCCGCTGGATCCGTCATATTCACCTGTCCAGTACTCAGCAACCTTTGTGGCCGGAACTGCCGTTTCAACATAGTTAGCAGAAGTGTGGCTGATAGTGAAAGGTCTGTCTGTTGCGCCATCCATCGTACCACTGATTGTTTTCTTTGAATCACCGAAAGTTCCGACGAAAGTGCCAAACCCAAAATTACTGGGATTGTGACGCCATTTTTCACCTTCGAATCTTATCTCACCTTCTGAATCGATAGAGCCTTCGAAGTAGTAGTTTCCATTTCTGTTGTCATCGATTGATGCTGTTCCGGAAAACTTACCGTTCTTTGAATACCTGTTAACATTTAGCGTGATTTTTCTGTCGATTTTAGTACCCGAGTTGGTCCCGGTATAAGTCCCGGTCCAGGTGCCAAGCATATCTTTGTCTGTTACTGAGATTGTTGAATTCGCCGCGTTTACACTGCCTTTAGAGAACACAAGAAAAAGGCACACGACTGTTAGAAGTAGTGCTTTGAGTGATTTCTTCATAGATTCTTTCCCCTTAGAATTATATTTTTTACCGCAGAAAGCGGCGTCCCCTCAAGGAAAGATTATAACAAAAAAAAGATATGTTTGCATGGGAAGTTTCGTCACATTGAGCCTATTTTTCTTTTTTTAACAGCCTCATCTTAAACGCTCTGATCCTTGCTCCGTACCTGCTGGACATCAGAAGTCCCGCAAACATCATACCAACTGCCATACCCTGCATCAGAGAAGTAATGATTCTTACCAGATGATATTCATTATAAATCGCAGAATCCACAAGTATCATATATGCCATAATAAGAAGCATTCCTATGGCATTACATATACGTATGCGCTTGTTGTACTTCTCATTCTCTGTATTTGTGTAATCTACTGCCTGTAAAACCGTGTCCTTTACTTCTTTATCCATATTCTCGCTTTTCCTTTCTCCATTGAGGATTTCCCGAAGATCAACTTCGTAATAGTCGGAAAGTTCTATTAGAAGATCAATATCCGGCATATTATTTCCGTTTTCCCAACGAGATACTGTTCTGCTTGAGACTCCAAACTGTTCTGCAAGCTGTTCCTGGGTAAGACTCTTACCCTTTCGAAGCTCTTTTAAAAAGCTTCCGATCTTTTGCTGATCCATATTATTTTGTTTCCTCCTTCTGAAAAAATCCTATCAATTATGCCTTGGTGCGAACACGACATAAAGCGAGAAAAATGTCATTTTCGCAACCCGACACACCTTGTCCACCTCAGTATTTATCGATGTTTTCATGTTTATTGCTATTTTCTGTGATTGTGTTCTTTATTGGCCAATAATAACGGAATTAGTGTCATCAGCAAAATGACAACTCCCGCCAGAAACAGTGTATTAGTGGGGAGATACTCCGTGAAACCGTATTCGTCCACAAATTCTCCGCTGGTCTTGATGATTGGATTGGAAATAAGTGGTGCTACAACCATTGGAATCAGAACGTAGAAAATAATGCGGATTCCTTCGAACTGTCCTCTGGCATCTTCCGGGTACAGACGCTTGGACCATACTGTAATGGTCTGCAGGAAAAGGATATAACCGATGCCCACAAACAGTACCCCCGCCAGAAGATGCGGATTCCAGATTGTGGCGGGATTTACATTTGAAGGTGATACGAATAGTCCGATGATAAAAAGTCCTACTGCGTTAAGGATTACTGCCACTAATATCAGAAGCGACGATCTGTCGTCGCGAATAAGCCTGATGGCAGGGATTGCGGAAAACATCGCAATAAGAAGTCCAACACCCTCGATAAGTCCCATCATATCTGCAGTAAAGCCCAGATAATAGATCATGAAATTACCAAGATGAGAAAAGTAAACATTGAAGGAAATGAAGTAAACTGCCAGCATCAGGTTTACAAATACCAGCTCTCTGTGCTGCAGGTATTCTTTGACATTAAATATTGAAAAGAACTGTTTTGAAAAAGAACCTTTCTTTGAGGGCTTAAGACTTTCCGCATCCTTCATGCCAAAAAGGGATACGATTCCCAACAGGATTACCAGAAGGCCGATAACAACGAAGAGTCTCATATAATTATCATCAGCGCCTACCAAAAGTCCGCCCATGACGGTTCCTGCTATGGTTCCGATAACAGGCTGGACAGCCAGGGCCGCACCGACAGAGCCTGAATTTTTTTCATTCATGTGGTCGTTAATCCAGGCATTGAAGCCTATGTCATTACCCATGGATCCAAAGAAGCTCATGATGGCATCCGCAGCGATAACTGCAAAGGCAACACCTACAAATGCCATTTCATCCCCGTTTCCATGCTTCATGAACTGTGTGGTTCCAAAGAGTATGGTGAACACGCCCCAGAGGATATAGCCTATAGCAACCAGTTTTTTTCTGTTTCCAATTCTGTCTGAAATACAGCCAAAAAGGAATGTAGATATAGTTGTGGCGGTGGCAGATATGGCCAGCATCCATGAGATTATGGTGGGATCCTTGGCTATTTTTGCGTATACGAAGGTGTTAAACCACTGATTTTCCATGTTCCAACACAGCTGTCCTGCAAGCCCCAGAAGCCATACCAATAGCCAGAAACCAAGCGTGCTGTTTTTTCCATCCTTACTCATACCGTTCTCCCCCTACCATATTTTTCTATATCTATGATACCCTAATTTAGGGTAAAAAGTTGCCACTTCTTAGTTCTCGTAAATATTTGTAGCTTTTTTGCACTTTGGTATACATTTTAGACGGATTTATACACTTTACCAAGGGTATTATTTACTTTTCCGTTGATATTATCCCTGGTATTCCAATGGCTTAATCAAAAAGAGCGGCACACTAAATATTAGTGCACCGCCTCGTTTTTCGCATTCAGCTCATAATTCTTATTTTATTTTCACACTCTTGGAGAGCCCCTTCTTAGTAAAGATCTTTCCGTAGCTCTTCTTCATTTTTGCAGGAACCTTGATTGTAGCGTTACTGCTAACTCCTGAAAATGCCTTGCCCGCAACTGACTTCTTCGTGAGCTTTGTAGACTGAATTTTAATAGTCTTAAGGCTGGAGCATCCCTTGAAAGCATTTGCTCCGATAGATTCAATGTTGGATCCGAGAGTTACCGTTTTAAGCTTGCTGCAACCCTTGAAGGCCTTGGAGCTGACAGCTGTTACTGTGTAGGTAACATCGTCAACGGTTACGGTCTTCGGAACTGTGACTCTTGTAGCCTTCTTGTCAGTGAGTCTCTCGAAGGTTACTGTAGGAGTAGCCTTATCATCGGAAGTTACTCTGAATCTCTGTCCACGTCCAAATGCAAATGCGCTTCCGCGTCCCTTTGCTTCCTTACCGCTTAATATCTTGTCAGTTTCGGGTCTGTGAATTTTATCAGGATCTATCTGTGATTTATCTTCTACCCATTCTGCATAAAGAGTAAAGCTGTTATGTACCGGTTTTGAAAAATCGTAGCCTTGTGTGCATGCTTTATCAGTATACCATCCACCAAAGCCATATCCTCTGGGGTAATTGCTTATACTGATTTGATGCGCACATCTTCCGTCAGCAATCTGCTGAGGCTTGGGAGCAGTTACATTCTGACCATTCATATCAAAGGTAACCGTGTAAACCGGACGGGATGCATCAAATCTAACCGTCTTCGCATCCTTGGAATCACCACCCATAATTGTGTAGAATGGATCACCGCTTTGACTCTTGCCGAAGCTGTATCTTTCTGGTTCGAGAATAGCCACAGTATCTGCGACATTAACGCTCCTTTGCTTACCACCGTAAATAGCACACTGACCAGCTTTTATCGTTGTTAATCCGCCCTGAATATCAATAAGTCCTGCGCTTGTTTTAAAGCCATAGGCTTTCGCATCAATATCAACTATTCCATTGTTTATCGTAACTCCGGATCCTCCGAAAATGCCTATATCTGTATCTTTAATGGTAAGCTTTGTATTCTTGCCATCAACCTTTACGCCCATTGCTGAGAAAATACTTGTATTTGCACCACTAATACGAATATCACCGTCAATGGTTACATTCCCCAAATAACTGTAAATCGGATATGCATTGGCGTCTCTGGCAACAATATCAGCATCTCCTACAATCCTGATTGGCATACCTGTATAAATAAATGATTTAACACTATTTACAGTCTCGCTGTCCTGATAAATTCCAAACCATCCGTCAAGGTTAAGGGTATTATTTGCCGGATCAAATGATACTTTGCCATTAGCATTTACCGGAATATTATCCATATTAAGAGTTGTTACTCTGGTACCGTCAACCCAAAGGTTATACTGCTTACCCTTGTTCCACTTTGCATAGAGAGTTATACTTCTTTCTACTTTAGTATTAAAATCATATTCTTCACCATCTCTGCAGTCTCTTGAGGTATACCACCCACCAAAGAAATATCCTTCCCTCGTAGGATCTTCGGGACGATCAAATGTGCTTCCTTTGGGCCTACCATTCCAAGATGTTTGTTTTGAATTAAAGCCCAATTGTTCATTAGTGTCAAATGTTACATAGCATATGCTATCTTGACCCATAACAAGATCAAGATCATAGGCATAAAGGCGATCCAGCTCACCTTCTTCATGCTTCAGCTTTACTATTGTCGAATAATCTCCATAGGTACCAACTCTTCCCTGTATAGGCTTATTCAGAGTATAACCATAAGCTAAGAAAAGACCGCCTTTTCTAGCCTTTACTGCCATACCTCCATTGCAGGCCATCTTATATGTACCTCCAAATAAGCAGACATCCCCCCAAGATGAATAAATGCCGTCTGAATAGCCCTCAATATTAATTGAGCCATTATTGACACATACTCCAAACAATCCATAGATGGCTGCCGAATCTTGTGGTGTTTTCGTAATTGTGATTTTTGTATTTTCTCCGTCAATAGTAATCTTTTGTCCTGCAAATAGTGCGCCATTACCGCCTTCAAAAGAAAAATTACCTTGAATATCCAGATATGATTCTGTTGATATCGCTGTAACATCATCTTCATTTTTGAGGTTTAATTCAGCGTTTCCTCTGATTTTCAGCGGTAATTTGGAATAAATCTTGGAACGTGTTCCATTATGCATAGTGTTCCCGTCAATTCTATAAACCTCATCCAAATACAGAGTATTTGTGTCCGGATCAAAATATGAATGTGTTTTGCGAGTAAATGGACCAACCACAATATCACTAAGGTCATTGCAATTCTCACTGGTTATCTTAGTTGCGCCAATCCACAAATCATATTCGGTTACTGCGTGTACCTTTGTCTTCACACCCGCGAGTACAAGCAGCGTCATGCACAGCATGAACAGCCATTTTGACAATCCTGTTAATAGTTTCCTTTTCTCCATTCTCTTTTCCCCCTTGTGGAATTTTATTTCATAGAACACGCTTTAAATTGTAATAAAATAACAAAAATTCCACTACCGCCATTTGGGGGTATTTTCAATATGAGTACTCTTTATCTTACCAATCATCTATGGCCATTTCTTTTTTACATTCTTTTTATTTGGGTGCTCAAAAAAATACGGACGATAATGCCTTTTAATAACATACCGTCCGCAAGTACAACAATTTTTCCTACTTCCTATAGATTTATTGTATCCATTTTCCGCCAGTACAATAAATCCAACTAATTCTTATATATTTGTTGTCAATAGTTTTTGTAAATACAATAAATCCGAATGATTCTTCTTGATTTGTTGTTGCGCCATTTTTTATAAACAACAAATCAGGCGGATTTTCTTGATTTGTTGTTACTCCAATTTTTATATACAACAAATCCGACGGATTCCTCTTGATTTGTTGTTACTCCATTTTTTATGTACAACAAACCACATACAATTTCGCTGATTTATTGTCTGGGCCGGCAGAATCTTCATCGTAGAATCTTCTTCGCAGAATCGTCTTCTAAAAATCTTCTTCGTAGAATCATCATCCTTGCAGCCCTCTTTGCTCTTATAGTCTGCATTCCCACTTCAAGAATAATAGATATACGAGTGCCTTCACATCACATTTATATTGATCCGGCACTTACCGATTTCTTCCTTGATTCGGTTCTTCATCTGTTCCGAGACAGTTCTGACCTCGTCATAGGTCATATCCGGGCGAAACTGCAGGCCGATATCTATGTGCTTGTACTTGCCGTTAACTCTGCTGTTTACGTCGCCGAGAAGTTCATAGGAATCGTAGAATTCGTTCAGCACCTTCACTATCTTGAGCTGGCTCTCCTCGTCTATAGTGAGGTCCGCCAGTTCCATGAAGGCTTCACGAATATGGCCGTAGATTATTATTGAAAACGGGATGGCCATGATTATGCAGACGATCGGGGGAAAATAGTATATCCAGGATTCCTTGCTGAAAACAAGGCTTATGGCAAGCGTCAGAATTGATACGAGATCAAATCCAAACTCCTTCTGGGCACCAATGTATGCGGTGTGCAGCATCCTGCTGTGCTCCTTCTTGGAGAGTTCTTTTTCCCTGAAAAACACAAAGATATCGATAAGAACGCCGACAATGCTGACTATGAGCGCAAATACCAGAAATTCCTCCTCCTGTTCCCGCTCTATTAGTTTTCTTACTGAAAAGAACACCACACAGAAAAGACCTGCCATGTCGAACATCTCACAGCTAAGTGCGGAAATTGCCTCAACCTTACCGGTGCCGTAATTGAATCTGAACTTCAGATTTTTTTGAAGTTTTTTGGAAATAATAAAGAGTATAAGGCTCGGTAGGAGCACACTCAGGTTCTCAATGAATTCCATCCACAGGACCATGTAATCACTGGCCATAGCTGCAATGAAAGAAGCTATTGTGCCGGGAATTCTGTAAAGAGTGAGCATGAGTGCAATTTTTTCCTGCCGTACCAGTACTTCATTTTTCATGTTTTCCCCTCATCCGTCAGCTGCGCTGACACCTTCTCCAAAAGGAGAAGGCATTATCAATCGTCGAGTTTCATGCCGTTGATGCTAAGGTCGAAGCCCTCGCGGACGCTCTTCTCGGCGTATTTGATACCCTGTCTAACGCCCTTCTTGGCGCTCTCTCCAAGTTCCTTCGCGTTCTCGGAAAACTCCTTTACTCCCTCGGGAAGGCTCTCCTTGAACTCCTCAAGGTTCTCTTTGAAGTCTTCCTTGAAGTCATCGAAGTTCTCCTTCATTCCGCCGTAGATGTTGCGCGGGATGTCGAAGATGTGCTCGGTACCCTTGACTATCATTGATGCCGACTCGAGGAAGTAGTCCGAGCTCTGCTTCTTTCTTCGAGGAAGTGTTCCGTCCGCGACCATATCCCTGATCACGCCGTATCTCTCATAAGCTGCGTGCACGGCATCCTCCCAGGAGATATAAATCTCATCCATCGCATGCTGACCGGCGTCTCTCATTGTGTCATGTTTATCGGACAGTTCTTCCAGGAGTCCGGCCATAGATTCGGCAGTCTCCTCGATCAGATATCCGTTTCTCGCATGAGTGATTCCCTCTGCTGCGCAGGATCCCTTTATTAGCACGCTGGCAAGTCCGCAGGCTGCTGCCTCTCTGACAACGATTCCATTGGTGTCGTATACGGAAGGAAACAGGAACAGGTCTGCTCTGGTATTCCAGGCACGAAGCATCTCTCTGTCGTGTATAGGTCCTGTAAAAATAACCTTGTCAGTTATTCCATACTCCTTCACCTTCGCCTGCATCTCTTCAAGGTCCGCACCGCCGCCGACAAATACCATGCGGTAATCCACATTCTTCTCACTCAGGATTTTGAGTGCATCTATGATAAGCGGCAGTCCCTTGTACTTCATCATTCTTCCGACAAAAAGAAATACCGGAAGTCCCTCTGGAAGGTCGTACCCGGAAGTTACTTCTTTTACCTTATCCTCTGAGACTCTCCCCTTAGGAAAATCGACGCCGTTATTCATAACGCGAAGTTCGCCCTCGTATCCCAGCGAACGAAGATTATCTCCCGCACCTTCGGATACCACCCAGACTTCGTCACAAGCGGATATATTTTTAACCATAGCCTTCACGGTCTCATTTTTAAGAAAGCCCTCTCCGACTGCTCTTGCAATATCGACATCAAACTTGGTGTGATAGGTAAAGATGATCGGCGCGCCGGTCTCGTTCTGCAGTATCCTCGCAATAATTGTGGAAGCTGCAGGACAGTGCGTGTGAATGATGTCCGGCCCGAACTCAGCCATCTTCATGATCTCGCGCATCGCCAGAGGATTCCCCGTGCGGTAGCCCGCCACAAGATCTGTGGTATCAAGGCTGCTGTAGGGAATGACCTCGTAAGGATATCCCTCATAGCTCGCGTCAGGGTATCTGGGAGTCCCGACAACAACTTTTGCCCCTATATCATTCGTAAAAATTCTTCCGTAGTTCATGACCACGTTAGCCACGCCGTCAATAACTGGCGGAAACGAGTCATTAAGTAAACAAATATTCATACACCCCTCCTGTTTTATATTGAAAATCCCGGAATTGCCGGCATATTCATCAAAATAATTCTCATCGTAATTTATGTGATATAATGTAGTAGTCAAAACCACCTGCAAACAAATCTGTATGCATTTTCAGCCTTTTGACAATATATATTGTATTACTTTTTGGGAGGATTATATAGTGAGTTTTAAAATAGTTACGGATACATCCTGCAACCTTCCTTTGCGGATCCTTGAGCCTGAGGATATCAAGCAGGTTCCTTTTTCATACTATCCGAAGGACAATGAGGATGACATCCGTCAGTGCTTTGATATAGAGAATTTTGATGGAAAGGGCTACTACGAGAGCATTAAAAATGGCCTTCTCTGCAACACTACCCAGCCCTCACCGCAGTACTACTACGATATAATGTCTGAATATGCCAAGGAAGGCTACGACTGTCTCTACGTCGCAATGTCATCAGGAATAAGCGGCGCTTACAACACTTCGCTTATCGCAAAGGATATGCTGGAGGAGGAATTCCCGGACAGAAAATTCTACATGCTTGACACCAGGGCCGCATCTCTCGCCGAGGGCATCATTGTCATGAAGGCTATAGAGTACAGAAAGCAGGGCCTTTCAATAGATGAAGCTTATGAAAAGCTGACCTACGATTCAAAATGCGTATATCAGATTTTCACGGTGGATTCCCTTCGTCATCTCCAGAGAACAGGTCGTCTCTCCAACGCAGCGATGATCATAGGAACCGTACTTAATATAAAGCCCATCCTTCGCGGCAATGAATTCGGTAAGATCATCAATTTTGATAAGGTTCGCGGAAACAAGAAAGCAATTCAGGCAATGGCGGAAGTCTACGATAGAATTGTCAAGGATGCCGGCTCCCAGACAGTGTGCATAGCCCACGCCGACAACGACGCCGACACTGCTTACCTGATAGAGCTTCTTAACAAAAACAATCCTCCGAAGGAGATTCTCTCCGTCATGTACGAGCCCGTAACCGGCACCCACGTCGGTCCCGGAACCGTAGCACTCTTCTTCATGGGTGACGAGGACTGTCGGTTTAAACAATGAAATATAGCGCCCCTCATCCGTCAGCTTCGCTGCCACCTTCCCCCTTGGGGGGAAGGCAAAAGACAAAAGCCTTCCCCTTGGGGGCGCTCGACGTCCAGGGGACGTCGGTCCAGCGCGGACCGGAGCGGAGCGTAGACAGGTGGCACGAAGTGCCGGATGAGGGGGCGCTATTTTTTTTACATATTCTCACTCAAGTATATCTGAACTCTGTTCTGGATGACATCTGCAACTTCCTCGGCGGTCTTCTGACCTTCGTAGAAGGCTCCGGCCTCCTCAGAAATGATGTTGTTTACGGTATCCTCATAGACCATCGTCCTTGTTACTGACTTGATGAAGTCCACAAGTTCAGTGGTCTCTTCCTTGGAAAGCTCAGTAATCTCCACCTCTGTATCTCCTACGCTCCAAAATTGTGACGTCTCCTGCTTTTTGCCCTGCGCATCGATATAATAAGGTTTCTCCTGAGCCTTGGCTGCAAGAGCCTCGAGAGCATCTTCCCTTGAAGGGAATCCCCACTCAATCTTCTTCTGATATTCATCCGATAAAAATGACTTCATGAACTCCCAAGCTACATCCTTGTGTTTGCAGTCGTTGTTCATAGCGATCTGAAGATTTGTGGAGATGAAGGATTCTCCTCCGTCGGTTGTAGGAAAACCGTTAAATACAATATCTTCCCCAAAGTATCCCTTTTTCAGAACCTGATAGTCATCAAAAGAGCTTATGTAGTATTCAAAAAGAAGTGACTTATTCTCTCTGTAGAATGAGTCAAAGTCCTCGTAGTCGTAGCCCGTCCCCTCCATATCTTCGGGAAGCTGCTTTACAAGATTAAGAAGATCTATGAATTCGGGCGTGTCGAAATTGCAGGTGCCGTTTTCATAATCAACAAAGGTACTGCCGACTGTGGAATAGAGCTCGGCGGCTGATGCTCTGTTCATAGAGCCCATTCCGAGCTTGGGATCAATCCCATTATTCTTACATACATCCGTGTAATTCTTAAGCGTTACTCCGTCATTCCCCGCTTTCTTTTTTGAAGCAACGCATGTATCAACGTAAAATGAAGGAATTACACTGTACATCTTACCGTTTATCCTGGTTGCATCAAGAATGTTCTGCAGAAAATCGGAAGTGTTAACATCCTGATCAGCCTCAAAATAAGGATCGAGCGGCTCGAGTGCGCCCTTCTCAGCGTAGCTTTCGATAGGCATGTTGTAATCTAATACCAGCATATCAGGTCCCTGACCCTGAGTGAGTGCCAGACCGATTTTCTTTACGGTATCGCTGTAAGCTTCTGCATCGTCCTCTGTATCGTCCTCTGTGTAATCAACAATTTTTATCTTATACTTGTCGTTAGACTTGTTGAACTGTACAACCTGTTTTCTGACTGCTTCCGGCACAAAGGTTGTTCCGATCGTAAGAATCTCTTTGTCAGTAACTTCGGACGGCTCCACCTTGTTCATACAGGCGAGTTTGCCATATCCGTAATCAGTACTATTTATCACAAAGAGCTTTCCCTCGCCGGCTTCAGCAATATAACTGATGTATTCTGTCATTATATCCGAGGCAGTAAAATCGCAAATGAGCGTTGTCTTCTCATCCCCAAGATTGAATGCCTCGATGTTACCGCGATCCGAGGTATAAAAATCATAAGAATTTCCGGCATACAGACTGGATGCATAAATGTTGTCGGGAAGCGATACATCCTTATCAAAAGTCCCTGTCTGCGGATTATATTTATTCAGGATGCTTCTGCTGTTATCATCCCATTCATCCTCCGAGAGATAGACAGTGCCGTCTTTTGATGCAAAGAGACTGCCGTAATAATAGTCGTCGTTCTTATCTCTTGTTGTGATATGCTTTCCCTCACCGGTTTTCATATCATAGAGCGAAATATTACCGTTGCAGCAGGTCATGACGCCCTCGCCCTTAACAAAGACTAAAGACTGAACGTATTCCTTTAAGTCTTCCTCCAGAAGCTCGACATCAAAAAGCACCTCGCCTGCAGGTGACAGCTTAACAAGATGGTAGTCGGAAGAGGTCTCCTCATCCTGTGAATCCTCTGATGACTCCTCCTCTTCTTCATCATTACAGACGCTCTTAATAATATAGATGTTCCCATCTTCATCACAGGTCATGTTGTCGAAGTAGGAATTGTCATCATCACCGATCTCGATTTCTTCTGCCTCACCGGTCTCGAAGGACACCTTGAAAAGTTTGTTTGTCTCCGATTCTTCTCCGTATGTGGTTGCAAGCACATATAAACCGTCTTTTGTGGTGCAGCATTTGTTTACGCCGTAGTCACCCTCCATCGGAAGTTCCATATCATCCATGGTAAAAATATGGTCCTTGTCAATCTGTGCCTTAGTCTGCACAGTATCCTTAGGAGCATCCTCCTTCTTTTTGCCGCAAGCACATAAAAAAGCCATAGAGCATACCATGCCTATGGCGATACCCCTTCGTATAGCATACTTATTCATACCGTTTCCTCCAAAGTTAGTAATTCATATGTTGTAATATATTGAAGTGGCGGTCCCCTCATCCGGCACTTCGTGCCACCTGTCTACGCTCCGCTCCGGTCCGCGCTGGACCGACGGTCTACGTTCCACTCCGGTCGTTGCTAAGCACTCGTCCCCCGGACGAGTAGCAACCCTGGACGTCGAGCGCCCCCAAGGGGAAGGCTTTAATATTTCCATTCCCCCAAGAGGAAGGCTTTAAATGCTTCTTATACTATATCAAAAAATGCCTCCCCTGTCAGAGATTTCCGTCGCACTCCTCAAGTGCTTTGATATATATGTTCTCGTCCGTGACGCCCTCATCGCTTCTAAGGGCCATACCCACATTGACCATAACGGTGACGTTATTGCCGTCGACAGCATTGATTCCCTCAACGTTTTTCTTCACCTCACCGGCTAAATATTCCAGCGCTTCCCTGGTCTTGACGTAAGTAAGTATCGCGAAGTAGCTCTCCTTCGTCCTTGCAACAGCGCAGGTCTGTCCGGTAACTTTAACGATCTTCCGGCCTATCTCAAAGAGAAGCTTATTAGATACATCCTGGCCATAGGTTGACAGTATTCGCTGATACTTTGTGTTTCTAAGAAGGATTAGTCCGTAGTTTTTACCCTTATCCGCATGTTGAACGGCATACTCCGTCGTACTTATGAAAATACCTTTCGCATTCATAAGTCCGGTTACGCTGTCCACATTTGAAGGAATGGCAATCTTTTCAAGCCTGTAGAGCTCCTCGTCCCTATCCTGGAAAAAGCCCACCAGACCAACTATCTCACCATTTCTGTAAATCGGCATCTTTTGACAGGTGATCTCATGCACAACTCCTGAGACAATGCACTGTCCCTGAACGTCAATCACCTTCGCACCGTTTTCCAGAACGTCAAACTCATCGTTCATATAAGGGGCTTCATCAACATGCCACTGCATGTCCTCGTCGGTTTTTCCGACTATTTCTTCAACAGATCTAAGACCGTAAAAATCGAGGAATGACTGGCTCGCACCAAGAAATCTGCGATTTTTGTCCTTCCAGAAAAACTTGATGGAAGAATCCCATATCATATTTTCCCAGAGCTCAGAGTATGTTATTGCTCCGCTGTCAGCAAGATACTTATCGACAAGTGAGCGCGCAGAAGCTGTGAGACCATCCAGTATCTTGGATATCTCATCGGGTACTGTCTTATAACAAATAAGAAACTCATTTCCTCCGGCTCCCGGAACCATCATGACGATCACGTTTTTCCTCTTGAAGGTTCCATCAGGCTGTTTAATTCTGAATATTTTCTCAATGTATCCCTTTTTGCTGCTCTCCACCCTCTCCCTTAAAGTCTCAATATCCATGAATTTTAAGAAATCCTGTCTCTCGGGAGCGTAAATGACCGACTCTACGAAAAGGTTGATAGCCTTCTTCATATCGGAATAAACATAGGTGGCACTATCAAGATACTTAAATCTCCCCAGCAGAGGTGCTATGATATTGGTCTCAATATTTACCAGATCAACCACCTCAAACAGACGATTCAGTTCCCTGATCTTGCTGTCGAGTCTGTCTCTCTCGCTGGTATTCTGGTCGAGTGTTATGTTTATAATCGAGCCCTTAATTATATGATGTCCGTTATGCGATGCGAGGCACTTAGCCCTGAAACGCAGATAGTATCCGTTATCTGTGTAATAAAAAGTCTCAATATTTGAGCTTTTCTCTATGGTATTTGCGAACTCCCTGTATTTTCCAAGAAGCGGTGTGCCCGGTGAATATAGTTTTCTGTCAATTTCCTCGGGAGTCGTTTCGCCCTCAAAGTCATGAAATACCTGTTCCAAATAAGCCTTATTCACAAATAAAGTATGGAAAGTCTCGCCGTCATCCTCGATTATTTCAAGCGGAATATCCGTATCCTTTACATGAATGCCGGCAATTTCATAAAAATGTCTCCACTCACGCCTTTCAATCTTAACGCTCTTTTCTCCAAGAAGTGTCAATGTATCCTCTATGGGTCTTGGCTTTCCGAAATAGTAGCCCTGGATCTGCTCACAGCCGATGTTTCTGAGAAATTCGAACTGTTCCTTTGTCTCAACGCCCTCTGCCAGCGTTTTAATTCCTATGTCTTTGGCCATAGCCACGGTCGAGCGCAAAATCGCCTTGGATTTCTCGGTAAAAGATGTAAGGAAGTTCATATCGATTTTCAGCATGTCAAAATCGTAGTCCTTCAGGAGGTTAAGCGAAGAGTATCCACTTCCGAAGTCATCCATCCAGATTTCGTAGCCCGCTTTTCTGAACTTATCTATGACATCATGAAGAGAGCCCTCATCCGATACGAAGACGCTCTCTGTTATCTCAATATGAATATAATCTCTGGGAATGTCATAATCCTTAATCGCATTTTCCACAGACTCGAACATGTCACACATCACAAAATCCAGGCGTGAAAAGTTGATGGAAACAGGAACCACCGGCAACTTGTTTGCAATGCGTTCGCTCAATATCCTACAGACTTCCCTCACCACATAGGCGTCCAGCTTGTAGATGAGTTTATTGTCCTCCAATGGCTTTATAAACCTGAAGGGCGCAAGCATTCCCCACTGTGGATCATTCCATCTCGCCAGAGCCTCCATACCACAGAGCCTTCCCGTGAGCGCACGAATAACAGGCTGGAAGTATACTTCTACCCAGCCCTGCTCCAAAGCGGTATCAAATTTGCTTATGACATGCTCTGTGATTTGTTTTTCCATGATAATATTTTAGCTGATTTATTGCTAAAAATTATCGACTTTAGATATTCTTACCGAATTTTAGAGATATTTAAGAGATTCCCCTCATCCGGCACTTCGTGCCACCTGTCTTCGCTCCGCTTCGGTCCGCGCTGAACCGACGGTCTACGTTCCACTCCGGTCGTTGCTAAGCACTCGTCCCCCGGACGAGTAGCAACCCCGGACGTCGAGCGCCCCCGGAGGGGGAAGGCTTTGTCAGGGATTCACCCGTACATTCGTAATTGCGCAGATATCTCCCGTAATAGCTACGTAGAGCTTGTCGCAGTCCTCCTTGAGGGTGGTCTTGTTCTTGATGAACAGTCCCAGGACCTCGGTGGTCGAAATAACCGTATTGCCGTCGCGCTTGAAGGTGATGGTACAGTCTGTCCCCTCCTTCATGCCCTTTTTCCAGGCTTCCCAGCTGTCAAAGTTATCATTCATATTGACAATTATCCTGTTCGAAGAGTATTTTCCATCCTCCCAGGATTCGCCGTCTAATCTTATAAGTGCATATTCATGATAATCCGGTGCTTCAAAATCGACTTCGCCGCTCTTTGAACTAAAGAGCACAGCGTAGGCGCAGTGCCAGATAAGTCTTGCAGCCGGAAGGCTCTTTGTATGGAAAGTGAGTGTAAGCTCATCATCTATCGGAACACCCTTGGTTGCCTGTGTTCTGTGACTGTTTATCTGAACATTCGGTACATCGCCCTCAGGTCCCTCAAGATAGCTTACAAGCTCTGCGATCCTCGGAATATAGTCCTCTTCAACCCTGTCCTTGGACTTGGCTATGCTGACATCACTGATATCACAATATTCCCCTGTAAGCCCCATATAAACAAACCTGGTGGAGTCAGGCAGTGCAACTATAACTTCAACCTTCTTAACTCCGTCATCAATTCTTACAAGAAGATGATCGATGCACTTAACAGCTTCGATATCATATACTCTGTCAATCGGCGCAGTATCGTCGCTAACCACCGCCTCCTCAGAAGTCTCGTACTCTATCACGTTAGTCTTTACTTTTCTCGTGCCATCACCGATGACCGTGCCGTCTGCGGTAACCTCACAGTACTCAAAATAACTCAGCTCCCTGATGATGCTCTCCTCTTCATGAGCTCTTCCGTCAAAGGAATCAAAGAACACCATTGAAGGCCCCTTCCGGTTCTCGGAAGTAACCTCATCGCAGTGATATTTGAAATTCATCTTTGTGATAAACGGAGAAAGCAAAACTCCGACGGATATCTCGCTTCTGTACTCCCCAAAATGCATTCCGCCCTTGTCCAAAAGCTCCTGCAGGGTGTTTTTTTCTCTCTTACTGAATTCGCCGTCGATATCTACAAGGCACTGCGCAATCTTAACTATCTCGGGATCAAACTGTGTTCCGGATCCCTTTATGATTTCTTCCCAGGCAAGCTGCTGAGGGAGTGCATCCCTGTAGCTTCTGCTGGAGGTCATGGCATCAAAAGTATCCGCCACCGCAATAATCCTTGCGATTTCGGGAATATCCTCACCCTTTAGACCATCCGGATAGCCCTTTCCATCGAACCTCTCGTGATGATAATGCGCACCAATACTAAGGTATGGGTACTCACTGATACTTGAAAGAATCTGATTACCGATAATCGGATGCTGCATGATAACATCATATTCCTCATCCGTAGGCATTCCGTTCTTATTGATGATAACGTCGGAGATACCGATTTTTCCTACATCATGAAGAAGAGCAGCATAATAAACCTCTCTACAGTCTTCCTCATCCTTACCCATCGCTTTTGCAATCTTCACCGAGTACTCTGCCACCCTGAGGGAATGTCCTCTTGAATACTCGTCCTTCGCATCGATAGCACTGACAAGCGCAGTAGCCGTCTGTTCAAACAGTTTTTGTGAAAAGACCTGCTGTTCCTTCAGGTGTTTAATCTCATTATTCTGCAGTTTTTCAATTTCCCTGTTTCTGCGGAAAATAAGCACAACAGCCAAAAGAGAGACAAGGCCTGTAAAAAATCCCGGAAATATCAAAAGATTATGTGAGAAGATAATTCCGCTCATTAAATTAAAAATGGTAATCGCATAGAAAAACAGGCTTATGACAAAGCCCGGTATGCCGTAAAACACGACAAGACATATGATAATTCCGTTTTGCACGGAATCAAAGGCGCCTGCAAAAGACGTGATCGCCAGCGGCTGCCCCATCACAACCAGTACATCATCTGAAGTAGCGCAGTACCTCGTGAACCTTGCCACAATCAGATATAAAATAATCAGAATAAAAAAACCTATCTTAGGTAGACGCAGATCCCCTTTTCCGCGATTGCTCCCCATGACTTTCCTCACAAAAATTCCCTTATAGTATCAAGCATCTTATTTACTTCAATCGGCTTTGCAATGTGACCGTTCATACCGCTGTCTTTAGCGTTATTGATGTCCTCTGTGAAGGCACTGGCGGACATGGCAAGTATAGGAATATTGGCAAGCTCCGGATTAGAGAGCTTTCTTATCTCTCTCGAAGCTGTGTAGCCATCCATAACCGGCATTTGTATGTCCATCAGTATTATACTATAAGTTCCGGGAGTTGACACAGAAATCATGTCCAAAGCAATTTTTCCGTTCTCGGCTGTGTCATACTGAAATCCGAATTTCTTCAAAAGTCTTGTCGCAATCTCCCTGTTGATTGCCTGGTCCTCAACCAGAAGAACCTTGTATTTACTGTAATCAATCTCTGTTTCTTCCTTGGTGGGCACATATTTTTTCACAAAATCCGCATCCGGAATCGTCTCAAAATCAAAGTCGATAATAAATTCCGATCCTTTACCCTGCTGACTCTTAACACGGATTTTGCCGCCCATAAGATCGACTATACTCTTGGTAATGGCCATCCCGAGTCCTGTACCCTGAATCTTACTTGCAGTATTTTCCCTTGAATATGCCTCAAAAACAGTCGCAGCGAACTCGGGACTCATGCCCATTCCGTTATCCTTTACGCTTATCTCGTATTTTCCCTTATTGCCATCCATTCCTCTCTGCCTGATAGTAAGGGTTATGCTGCCGCCCTCCGATGTAAACTTAAAGGCATTACTAAGAAGATTAAGCAGCACTCTGTTTAATCTGTTCTCATCGCACTTTACATATTTGTTGGTAAGTTTGCTTGTATCAACGGTAAAGTTAATGCCCTTATTTTTCATCTGCGGAGCAAAAAGTACCTTGAGTTCGTCCACTGCCTCGGTCAGATCAGTATCCTCTATTTCAAGCGTCATCTTGCCGCTCTCGATACGCCCCATGTCAAGGATGTCATTTATGAGAGATAAAAGGTGCTTGCCCGAGTTATCAATTTTTTCAAGGTTATCCCTAACCTCCGGTGAGAGTCCTTCAATATCCTTAGTGAGTTCAGTGTAGCCTATTATGGCATTCATGGGCGTTCTGAGGTCGTGGCTCATGTTCGACAGGAACATAGACTTCGCCTTACTGTTCTCCTCAGCCTTAACCTTCTGAAGTTCCAGCTCACGCTCTCTTCTGTGCATGGAGCGATAAACGCTGAACATGATGAAAAGGGCAACCATGATGACCGCCATCTGGGCAATACTCTTTATCTGAAGTGAATCGGTTACTTCTTTAAGCTTTTGATCGCGGAAATAATTCATATCCAGTTTTTCTATGTAATCCTGCTTGATGCCGTGCTCCCTGAGGATTGTCGTATTATACTCATTGAATTCATCCAAGGCTCTCGCGGTAGTCTCGTGGGACTCCTCCCTGAACCAGAGCATGCTTATAAAGAACACCAGGAAAAGAAGTGACAAAAGCGAAAGCGTAGAATGCCCGAAACGTTTTCCCTTGTCTCTTTTGAAAATGAAAAAGTAGGATACAAATCCGACGATACTCCACACTATTATTATCAGATATGAATGGGGTGAGAGCGCTTCCACTGACCATAGATTGGGAATAAGAAAATATAATGCGAAAACAGATGACAATACAAAACCTGTAATGCCTGTAATTCTTACAAGAAATTTCTTCTCCCTTTTTGCTCTGAAAAATGCGGCAAGAGAAGTGTACGCATAAGCGACGCAGGCGCCTATTGTACTGACATCGACTATCCAGCTTATCGCGGTTCTTCCAAAGAAAGGAATCACCATCGATATGCACGTAATAGTGATAATTGCCTTGTAGGGAACATTATATCTGTTGAGGTGCATGAGCCACTTGGGGAAAAGATTATCCCTGGCCATGGAATATATAAGTCTGCTGGCTGCAATCAGGTTTCCGATAAGGCCTGTAATAATTGCTGCTGCCACAGAGAGTCCCAGTATCACGAAACCGAGATCCCCCAGATAAGTGGTCGCTGCATTAAAGGTAGGCAGCCCTCCAAAGCCCTTAAATCTTCCAAGATTACATAAATAACCGGTCCAATCCCACACACCACGCGGAACTGCGGATACTGCTATAAGGGCAAGCAATGAATACGCTATCGCTCCCCAGATAAGGGCACCCACCATTATACCTATAGTCCTTTTTGTGGAGAAATTGAATTCCTCGGTTGAATGAGATATGGATTCGAATCCAACGTATGCCCAAGGAGCCAGTGCAACTATCTGAAATACCTGAAAATACTTTGATTTTTCAGGCACAAATGAAGGCTTCACGTCAAGAAGTGATACGTTTCCTTTTACTGTTATCAGAACTGCAACGAGCACGATGCCGCCGATGAGTACGAGCGCAAATACCGTCTGAACAAGAGAAGATATCCGTCCACCGCAGACACAGATAAAGCCGGCGATTCCGATTACAAGAGATGCCACAACGGATTCAACAAGGTAAACTTCAAACCCTGCCACGATAAATTTAGGACCAACTTCCAGAACTCCGGGGAACAGATTTCTGCAGATTATCGGGATAGCCGTAGCATTTGCCCACACTATCGCCATGTAGACAAGGAGCAAAAACCACGCACCAAGAAATCCCTGGTCATATCCAAACTCATGCTTGGAGAATGCATAGGTTCCTCCGTCATCGGGATACAGGTTCATCATGTAGTGGTAGTTGATTCCAATAAGCAGCATTACTGCAGCCCCCAGAATCATTCCAAGCATTGTGCCTATGGGTCCTGCAAGCGGAAGAAAAGTCGTTCCCGGCATCACAAAAGAGCCCCATCCTACAGCGCAGCCAAAAGCAAGCGCCCACGTCCCGATAGGAGATAAACACTTCTTAAGTTTTGGATTTTCTACAGTGGTATTTTCCTTGAACATACTCCCTCACATAACCGTTTTCTTAACCGTCAATCCGGAACCATATATTCCTTAAGCACACTGACGGTATAGCCTGCTGCCTCGGGATCCTCTCTCCATTTGGCCTCTATTCTGTTGATCGGAACCTCACAATCAGGCTCTGTCACCTTCAGGAAAATAGCGAGCACTTTGTCATTTCCATACCTTGTAAGGACATCGCTTCCTCTGAGGGAACTCGCCGCAACCTCAAGAAAATGATCCGCTGCCTTCTGCAGTTTTTCTTCATCACCGTTTTCAGCTTCTACCTTAAAGCAAAGGAAATGGACATCCCATGCATAGTTTTTCTGAAAACGCATCATAAATCTGTAAACAACTTTGAATTGATCCTCAGAGAGAACAAAGGCGCCGCGTGCAGGATTTCTTTCCTTAAAGAGCATGTTGATTTCCGCCATTGCTTCCGGACTTTTTCTGGCGCCATTATTTTCCTCATGCTTATATAATGCATAGTTGTGTTTTCCGCTCTGCTTTACCTCGTACAGCGCTCTGTCTGCCTTTTTATAAAGCGCCTGATAATCCGACCCATCATCGGGGCAAAGCACCGCACCCACAGACACACCGATCGGGATATTCATGTCATCACCGAGAAGTTCCTTGGCAAAGCTAACGATTTTCCGGTTCATGTACTGTGTTCTCTCGGCAACCATCTTCTCTTCTTTGGTGTTAAGGCAAAACGCTGCAAACTCATCGCCGCCGATTCTTCCTATAACATCGTTACTCCGCATAATACTGCGGAGCATCTCAGCAAACCAGATAAGTACTTTGTCGCCCTTTTCATGGCCATACAGATCATTTACCAGTTTAAAGCTGTCGAGGTCTATCATCATGAAAATTCCGCGGCCTTTAGCTGCTGCCTTATCGACTTCTCTCTCCGTAGCAATTTTATTAAGGAGACCTGTCATCGGCTCAACCTCTGCAGCCATCTCAAGACCTCTTATGCGGTCCAGATTACTCATTATGTTGTCGATTCTGTATAAGAGAACATCAGGCTTAAAGGGTTTCCTGATATAGTCTACAGCCCCGACTTCAAGCCCTTTGGACTCTGTGTCATCACCTGAAAAAGCTGTCATGAACATAACAGGAATGACATAGCTGTACTTCTCACGAAGAGCCTGCATCATCTCAAAGCCGCTCATTCCCGGCATCATAAGGTCAGACAAAATCATGTCGGGCTTTTCCTTCTCATAGATTTCTATCGCTTCCATGCCCGACGAAGCAGTTATGACATGATATTTAGATTTGAGCATTCTGACTGTCATCATGCGAATCATTTCATCATCGTCGACGACAAGAATTTTTCTACCGTCCATATGGTCTGTCACCCCGATCAGATATTTTTTAGTACTTCCTTATAATGCCTGTAGGCTTCAAGTAAATCGCTGTTATTATCTCTTATGTAATCAAGATTTCCCTGTTTTCCGGCTTCTTCCAGAAGTCTTGCCTTCTCTGAAAGGTCCTTGGCTCCGATTATTCTCGCAGAGCTCTTTAGGGCATGAACCTTAACTGTATAGTCCTCTATCCTTTCTCCCAGATAGAGTTCTTCAATCTCATCCGCCTTTTTATCTATCGCATCCCTGAAGAATCCGAGAGTATCTATGAAAAGTTCCTCAGTTCCGGCGTATTCAATGCCTGCTGCGATATCTATGTAACCTGCATCCTGAAGATCTCTTATCTCTGAGGATTCCGTTGAAGGTTCCGCTGTTTCTGAGACGCTCTTATTATCTTCCTTGTTATCGCCCTCAACGTACTCCAGCTGCTTCTCCTTAGGAAGGTATTTCTGCAGTGCCTCCTCAAGGCGCATTCCACTCACCGGCTTTTCCAGATAATCATCAAAACCGGCCCTTAGATACATTTCTCTGACACCGGCAACCACGTTAGCTGTAAGCGCTATGCACGGCATATCGTGGTTCCCATTGCCCTCGTCATATCTTATGTGCTTAAGAAGCTCCATACCGTCCATCTCGGGCATTCGGTGGTCGATAAGTGCCAGATCATAGCGGTTTGCACTCATGAGATCAAGAGCCTGTCTTCCACTTATTGCTGTGTCAATCTTGATCCTGGTAGGTCCGAGAAGTCCTTCCAAAACCTTAAGGTTTATCTCTGTATCATCAACAGCGAGAATTCTTGCATCAGGTGCAATAAAGCTTGGCTTGTAGCTCTCCTGCCTGGATACAACTCTCTCGGCAGCGGCCTCATAGTCGCCGATCGGCTGCCAGTTCTCAACCTTCTGATGAATCACAAATGAAAACTCCGAGCCAGCGCCATATACACTCTTTACCTCAAGTGTTGTTTCCATCGCATCCATTATCTGCTTAACAATTGCCATTCCAAGGCCTGTGCCCTCGATGGTCTTATTTCTGTCCTCGTCAAGTCTTTCGAAGGCATTGAACAGTTTTGCCACGTCCTCAGGTTTCATACCCATTCCGGTATCCTTAATGGATATCCTGAGATCTACATAATCCTCACCCTTCTCTACCATATCTATGGTCAAATGAACAAACCCTGCCATTGTGTACTTTACGCCGTTGGTCAAAAGATTTACTATAACCTGCTTAAGCCTTGTCTCATCTCCGATAAGTTCATCGGGAATTGTCTTATCAACCTTTGCCTGATAAACCAGACCTTTCCCTTCCGCTCTGGACTTGATCATTACATTTACGTCAGTGAGCACAGAAGAAAGATAATACGGATCATTTCGAAGTGTCAGTTTTCCGGCTTCCATCTTCGAAAAGTCAAGGACATCGTTAACCAGTGTCAGAAGCTGAGTTGCGGAGTTTTTGATACTGAACGCATACTGCTGCAGCTTTGCATCATTCGTTTCTCTTGTAATAAGCTCTCCCATACCCATGATTGCATTGATGGGAGTCCTAATCTCATGTGACATATTTGCAAGGAATTGGCCCTTGGCCTTTGATGCGTCCTCGGCCTCCTGCTTTGCCTTCTTAAGCTCTACGCTTTCTCCTGCCTTAACAGAGGTAATAATCAGGAAAAACGAAAGTATGGTGGTCATGAGAACCAGGGTTACGTATACAGCCAATACAACAAGCGGAACTTTGGCAGCATATCCCACCGCATCCTCATATTTCATGACGCCATTCAGCATGAAATGCGTATTTTCAATCTGGGCGTTATAGAAATACATATCGCCCTTTACTGTTTTTACTTTTTCAACCGCAACCTCTTCAAGATTGTGATTATCGCGGATATTTTCAAAGGTCTTCATTACGGATTTGCTTCTGAAAAAGGCTTTGTCTTCCTCAGCCACATTCGTAAACGGCAGTACCTCATCGCCATCCCTTGTCATAAGTGCAATATTTCCAAGGTTATGTATTATATCAAGACTATGATTCTTACTTATATATGATTTAGAACATATTGCATAAATTACGTACGCAACATTATCACCATGAATAATCGCATGCGAAAACAGGAATGCACCTGTCGGCATATAGGAAATGCCATCATTACCCGTCATTGAGCTAAGAAGTCCGTCATATTCATTGGGCGGAATTCTCTCACCGTATACCGCTTCGCTCTCACCGTTCATAACTCCTATAAGGATACTGGGTTCTGAGCTGAAAACACTTTCAATGGCACGCTGTACTCTTTTTAAATTTTCTTCCTGATTTTCCTCTCTGTCATCCTCAAGAATAGACCCAATATACTCGATGACATTCATCTCGTTACTGAGTTCCTCATAATAAAATTCAGTTGCTTCCTCAGCCTCCCTGACTATTTTATGCTTGGCGACACTATCTATGATATCCATAAGATATAAATAGAAGTAAACTCCCAAAAACGACATTATAAGAACAAAGGCTATAAGGATGGCAGCACGTCTTCTTGTGAAAAGGCGGAACTTTTCATTCATATACTTCCACCCCCTCTACGAACCAGTCCATTCTTCTAAAAAGGGCATCATCACTTATTCTTTGACCTTTGGAACATTTCTTTGTTCCATCGTTCGAATACAGATCCCCATAGAAGACATCCTGAACATTTATAAGCTTTTCTTTTCTGTCATCTATCTCCTTTATAACTTCCTCGGGTATAACCTTAGAGTATGTTTTCATCTCTACGGTTCCGTATACTACACCATGCCAGTAATACTTTCCCGGATACATATCTCCATTAAAGAAATCATGCAGTAGCGTCTTATACAGATTGCCCCAGTTGAAATTAACAGAGGCAAGATACTTCTCGGAATAGTCGGTTCCGTTGTTGTTATATCCTATTGAATAGGCCGAATGTTCCTCAGCTGCATCAACAGCTGTGTGAATACTTGCATGATAAGTAATGAGGTCGGCGCCATCCTCCTCTATGAGTTTTGTCGCCAGCTCTTTTTCCTTTTCAGCATCCGTCCATGAATTGATGAATCTTACCTTTACCACAACGTCGGGATTAACCGATCTCGCGCCCAGAGCAAACGCATTTATTCCACGATTTACCTGACATGATTTTTGTCCTGCAACATATCCTATAATATTGCTCTTTGTCATCCTCCCCGCGAGTATACCGGCCAGGAATCTGATCTGGTATATCCTTCCGAAATATGTGGTTACATTTTCGGGAGATGAATCCGGGGAAACCGTATAGAATTCAATGTCAGGATAATTTTGTATCACCGGATAAAGTTTTTCATCATATCCATCACTTGTAAGGAAGATAACACTGCAGCCCTTTCCTACTAATCTGTCTATTGCAGGCTCTGCATCCTCAAGCGTCTCAGATACATTTTCTTCTACTTCCAATGCAATTCCCAAATTATCACAGGCGTTTTTTAGCCCATTATAGTGGCTTTCACTCCATCCCCTGTCATCTACTCCATCAATAAAAAGCGCACCTACTACTATTTTCTTCACATCCTGCGGGCGTGCATAATTTATAAGCCCCACCACAATAGCGAGCAGGATCAGTAAGAGAGTACTTAATATAATTATCCATAAGTTTTCTTTTAGTTTTTTCATACTTTTAATCCTTAGGTGGATAAGTATCTGCCTTCCCCTTAATTCTGGAAATAGTCACTGAAGTCATGTGCTATCATATACTTCAAAACCGACGAATCCCCTATAACGTAGTCGACTTCACCGTTACTCAGCGCTATCAGTGCCTCCTTCATATTGGCACATTTCTTTAACTTGCAATTGCAGCCCGGGAATCCTCCCGGATCCTTCCCCAGCAGATAATCCTCACCGCTGGTTGCATCTTCCACTGCAATAGTTTTCGTCTCATCAAAGCCAAGAATGATTTTTTCAACATCCTCCTTTGTCTTTGCGTAGATGAATTCTTTATTATCCTTCCTTACAGCAATGCTCTGCCCGGCATGAAAGTATGGAACAGAGAAATCTACATACTTTTCCCTCTCTTCCTTGATGGTGATTCCCGCAATACAGGCATCGCATTTCTTCTGAGATACAGTCATGAATAATGTGTCGAAATTAACCGTTACAAGCACAAGCTCTTTTCCCAGATAATCCGCTATAGCCTTGATCATCTCCTTATCTATGCCGTAGTATGCATTCCCCACATCGTAGTCAAAGGGCTCAAAATCGCCTGTAGTCGCCACAACAAGCTGGTCCTTGCTATTGTCCAGCTTGGCTGAATACACCGGCACCGGCTCCTTGCTTCTGTCAAAGTAGTGGCTGGTGATCTCATCATAGGTTCCATCCACACGTCCCTTCTCTATAAAGGTATTTATCTGCTGAAGAAGTTCGGGGTTGTCCTTATCAACGCCTATTCCGTAATCTTCTTCAGTCAGCAGAATATCAACAACCATCACGTTGTTTCCATCCTCTTCGGCATCCGCCCCAACAATCTCATCAGACGAGCCTTTACAGGACACCAGCATACTTGCCGTCATAGCTGCCACCAGAAGCAGCGAAACCACTTTCTTGTTCATAAATTCCCCTCATTATCAAAGCATTTTTATCCCCATAAATCTAAAAATACGTATAAAAATGCTATGTTACATACAATCACATTATTATTATGAAACACTCGTATTAAATTCTGATAAACAAGACGTGAAATTACGATAAATAATTATTATAAACAGAAAAGGTCGCCCATACCGGGCGACCTTTTCTGTAAAACAAATCATTTTAGGGTATTTAAATGAAGAAAAAGCTTTTTAATAATTTATGCAGCTTTCTGAACTGACTTGCCGTTTTTGCCGGATTTCCCTTTTCCGAGAATCAGTCCGTGAAGCTTCTTAAGAAGTATAGCTGACGGTACACCGAGGGCAAATACCACGAGCACATACAGGAATACATTCTTGATCGGGAAAGGTGACTTTACACCACCGTCAAAGGTGTGATCGCAGAGCTCTACAAAAAGTCCGTGGATCAGGTAAAACTCAAGTGTAATGGTGCCCATGAACTTCAGCAATTTGTTGCCGATTTTCACCTTCATTCCAAGAAGAATTGCTGCAAAAACAAAATCCAAAGTAACAAGAACCTGTGTAAGAAGTGTAATACGTCTTCTAAGGACTGTATCCGGAGCGCCCCAGTTCTCACCATAGTAGGAGAACACATCCTGCGCATTTACTGAAAGCATATACAGAGGATAAAGCGCAAGCACTGCAACGATTACATATACCCAGAAATATTTTCTGAGATGAGGAACGATCTTATCCTCATATTTTGCAAACAGAATTCCCACAGGGAAAAGATGAACGCAGTTCCACCACCACTCACCTCGGATAAGATAGTCGTTGTGGTCAATCGTTGTTCCCACAAGCATATATCCGATTACGAAAGCAGCTACAACAGCTACTGCGAGGCCATCCTTTTTAATGAACTTAAATGCAAGATAAAATGCAAGATAGAAGAACGGCAGCACGATAACGTACCAGGTGTACGGATTGCAAAGCTTGATGCTTGAAAGATACAAAAGTGCACCGTTTAAGTCCATCTTCTCACCGACAAGAAGTCTTGCAATAAAGTAAATCAGTGTTGTGGAGTACAATGCAAGAACAATGGGCAGGATTCTCTTTTTCACAAATCCATTAAGATAATCTTTCTTCGTATGGAAGCTCTTGTAAGCACCGTATCCATTGAAGAATACAAAAAATGCCACCATCACGTATCCGATCGGAACGAAGAACTCAAGTCCCGGAACAATTCTGCTCTTAGGAAAAAGCCATGAAGCACAGGTCTTCTGACCGATGTGATGAAGCATAATGCAGATTGCAAGGAACCCCTGAAATGCCTTGGTCTGCTCAAGTGAAAGACTGTCGTTCCACTGTCCCCTACCAGCGGGCCTTGCGTTCCACAGCAGCAGAACCGGTAGTATAAAATACACCGAATAAATTAGTTGTTTAGCCATAAAAATAAAACCTCCCAAGTTTTTTGCTATGACTTTATAATCCCAAAAAACAAGGTCATTGTCTTAGATAATCTTGCTTTTTTAATGTGTATCTTTTGCGATTATGGAAGATATTTATGCTATATTAGTATTACTGAGTCAAAATATATAACTCCAGAGGAAACCACATGAAAAGAATACTGATCACAAATGATGATGGAATAGATGCAGGTGGAATTCACAGACTTGCAGAAGCAGCAAAGGAATTCGGAGAAGTCTGGGTTGTCGCACCGGTTCACCAGAGAAGCGCAGCTTCACACAGCATAACCTTAAGAGATCCTATTGATGTGTTCCCGCATGATTTCCCGGTCGAGGGCGTGCACGCCTTTGCCTGCAGCGGAACCCCCGGAGATTGCGTCAGAGTCGGCGGGCTCAATATCATGCCGAAGAAGCCCCACATTGTGCTCTCCGGAATCAACTACGGCTACAATGTCGCTACTGACATCCAGTACTCTGCGACTGCCGGAGCAGCATTTGAAGCTGCTTTTCAGGGATATCACGCCATCGCATTCTCGGAGCACATAGACGACAATCACGAAGTTACAAACAAATACCTACGAGATATGCTTAAGGAAGCCCTTGAGGTAAAACTGGAATACGGCCAGATTGTGAATGTCAACTTCCCCGGATGTCCCCTTTCGGAATTCAAGGGCATCCGCAGAGATGTAGCAGTCTCCAGAGGTTCCTTCTTCAAGGACAGATACAAAGTCATCGAGCACTTCGAAGGCGGCGGAGTTCGCCTCATGGTAGACGGAATCTACAACGAAAAGTGCGAGGAAGGAACTGACTTCAGAGCACTTGTGGAGAACTACATCTCCTTCGGAATTGTTAACAACATAGGCTGCTGACATAAAAAGTCTACTACTATCAGCAAAAAATAAAATAACCAACAATACAGATACCAACAAATGAAAAATACCAACCAACCACAAAACAAAAAACTAAAAATTTGTATGATTGTTCAGGATCCCAATGTAAAGGGCGGAATTGCCGCCGTTACCGGAGGCTATTACGGAAGCCGCCTGGAGCAGGATTTTGACATCACTTATGTGGAATCCTACCGCGACGGAAGTAAGCTGGACAAGCTGACCAAAGCGCTTAAGGCCTACCGCGAATTTCGCAAGGTCCTGAAAAAAGACCGCCCGGACGTAGTGCACGTTCACTCATCCTTCGGTCCCAGCTTTTTCAGAAAATATCCAATAATAAAGATGGCACATGATGCCGGGATTCCTGTCGTAAATCACATCCACGGCTCTGCTCTCGATGAGCTCTACACCAACGCTCCCGCATGGAAAAAGCGCATGGTGGAAAAGAGTTACGGAAGCTGCGACAAACTCATAGTTTTATCTGAGGATTGGAAGAAAAAAATCTCAGCCATCGTACCTGCTGAGATGATAGAGGTTGTTCCTAATTACAGTGTAATCGTTCCAGAAATGGTATCTGAAGGAGTGATGGATAAGCGCTTTGAAAAAAAGCAAATCCTCTACCTTGGAAGATTCGACAACCTTAAGGGCGTAGTGGATATCCCCGCTATCGCTGATAAAGTAATAAAGAAATTCCCCGAGGCAAAATTTATCCTCGGTGGCACCGGCGAAACAGAGCCTACCGAAGCCGAAATAAAAAGACTGCATCTTGAAGATACAGTCCTTCTGCCCGGTTGGATCCGCGGCGATGAAAAGATAAAGCTTCTAAAAGAAAGCACCATCTTCCTTCTGCCCTCTCACATGGAAGCCATGCCCATGTCCATTCTTGAAGCTATGGGCTACGCCCTTCCGATCATCTCCTGTGAGGTCGGCGGAATTCCGCGCGTAGTCTCAAAAGATGTAAACGGAAAGCTCTACAAGCCACAGGACGTTGACGGTATGGCCGATGGCATCCTCTCCTACTTCTCAGACAGATCAGCCTGGGAAGAGGCAAGCCGCCAGAGCCTTAGACTTGCGGATGAAGGGTATAGCTTTGATTCACACATAAATAAACTTGAAGAAATCTACTACACTGTTGCAAGAAAGTAAATTATAGCGGCTTTTTACCAAATTGGTATACTTTTCGCCTTAATTTACTTCCTCAGCTCCTCAAACTTCGCCTGCATTGTGGGGTTGCCCTTGGTGAGTCGCTTCACGCTGACATCGTCCACTTTGTTGTTGGCGATTCGAAGCTGATTGTCTGATCCGAGCAGTTCCTTCTTGACCTTCTCAAGGTGTTGGATGGTCTTATCAATCTCATCGATAGCCTTCTCAAAATGGTCATGTGCTATGGAATAATTCCGTCCAAAGTCATCCTTGAATTTAAGAAGACTCTCCTCAAAGTGAGTGATATCAATGTCCTGATTCCTGATCTCCGCCAGCTCCTGCTTGTACATAAGCGCATTCATCGCAGCGTTACGAAGCAGGGTTATCATAGGAATAAAACACTGGGGACGAACCACATACATCTTGTCATATCTGTAGGAAACATCCACAATTCCCGCATTGTAGAGCTCATTATCGGCCTCAAGGAGTGATACAAGAACCGCATATTCGCAGCCCTTTTCTCTCCTATCCTTATCAAGCTCCTTGAAGAAATCCTCATTTTTATGCTTCGTGGCGGTCGTATCCATTTCGTTTTTCATCTCGAACATGATGGAGATAATCTCGTTGCCGAACTCATCATTCTCGCGGTAGATGTAGTCACCCTTACTGCCGGAGCGGGCATCATTGTCCTTCTCGAAATATGCATTAGGAAAAGCAGTGGCCCTAAGCTGATTGAACTGAATCTCGCAGTGCTGCTCAAGCGTCTCGCCGACCATCTTGGTGGACATCTTGGTCTTTAGATCCTTGTAAAACTCGATTTCCTTTTCCTTCTGAGAAAGCATATACTGATTCTTCTCCTTCTCAGCCTGAAGAGTTCTCTCAAGATCACTTCTTTTATCCTCAACCTCTTTTACAGCCTCAAGCACTGCAACACGCTTCTTATCCTCAGCACTCTCGATCTGGGATGAGAGTTTCTGCTTCTCAAGCTCCGCCTTTGATACCTCGTCCCGAAGCTTTTTTAGTTCCTCATCATAGGAATTTCTTAGTTTTTGTACCTCGGCGGTCTGCGCATCCCGGAGCTTCTGCGTGTCTTTATCATAGCTCTCGCGGAGCTGCGCCATCTGCTTTTCATAATTCTCCTGGAGCTTTAGCTTAACATCGGCTCCCAATGCATCAAGTTCAAGCTTGTGTTTTTCCTCAAGATGCTTCTCAAGCTCCCTGGTCCTCTTCTCAACGTCCTTGTTAAACTCCTCGTCCCTTATCTGACTTACGATGGAACTAAGCTCCGTATCATCAACCGAAAATACCTGTCCGCAATGCGGGCACTTCAATTCTGCCATGCCTTAACTCCTTATCACTCCACGTTCTTAAGTGCTTCACTCATGGGAATACGCCCGATCTTGCGATATTCAATCACGGCCACCACCACATAGGTCAGCACTCCCATAAGAAACATTTTAACGTAAACTGACGGATCAAGCCATATAATCATCCAGCCGCTCATCATCTGCTTCAGCATCACCCTGAATATCTCCACCATCACATAGGACAGTATCGGATACGAGATCAGCAGTGAAAAAATCACCACCAGTGCAGTCGGAATAATATAAAGCGCTGCAATCTCTTTTCTGGAATATCCCAGAATCTTTGTCATCGATATTGACTGAACATTTCTCTCGATAATAAGCTTCGACAGCAGATACATCAGCACAATGAACATTATCACTGAAAAGCCGTCCACCATATACATAAGATTTCCCATAGAAATCATAAGCTGCCTTGAAACTCTTGTAAGCGACTCCTCATCTACAGTTGTGCCGATATATTTTTTGTCTATGTCAGTAATCTCCGTGTCCGAAAAGTATCCCGAGAAAAATTCCTCGTCATAGCCCAGTACACTGTTCAGATGCTTCTGACTCATAAACACAGTAATTCCGCCGTCGTAGTCATAGATTCCCGTGACCTTGAAACCATAATACTTATCCTCGTAAGGTTCCTTCAATGTTATGACGGCTCCCTTTTTAAGGTCATACTTATCTGCATACGCCGATGAAATCAGCACCGTTTTTTCATCAAAATCGGCGTTTATATACCTGCTGTTTTCCTTGACGCCGTAGATGGTCACATCCTCGACTCTCGTTCCGCCATCTCCGGTTGTTTTCAAACTGCTCGCTGAGAACTTCTCCGCGTCTCTGTTATTGGTATTTATCTTACTCTTCAAAACCACATAGGAAAAAGCTGCCGAGAGTTCATTATCTGAATCTATAGCACCTGCCGGAATCTGCAAAAGATAAATGTGCTTTGCCAGCATAGTATCCGTCACAATTCCCTGATAATGAACAAGTATCGGTGGAAGCATCATTCCAAAAAAGAGCAGCATGTTTGCAAACAAAAGTCCCAAAAACAGAATAATGTAGCTGCTTTTATTCTGTATGAGTATTCTTATTCTGAACCTGTTGAAAAAGCTGATGTTCTTATTTAAAGGCACCGCAGCTTTCTGCTTCTTTGCCGACAGATCGCGCCTTATCAGCTTTAGCGGACTTATAGAAAGCTTTCTTCGTAGTACAACATAAGTGATTACCATCATGATTATCAGCGGGATTATTGTCGTCTTAAGAAATGCTTCGGCGCTCCACACCGTCACATAGGTCGGTAGTGAATAGCTGCCGTAGTACATTGCAACGCATTCCTCTTTGAAACAGGTATATCCCAGAATATTTCCTATAATAGCCGCGATGACGGTGACCAGAAGCGGCATCGCCATATAATGCCTTATCAGCTCATTTATGGTATATCCGGAAGCCCTAAGAGTTCCTATAACCGTGGCTTCCTTATGAATCGTATTATTTATGGTAACTCCGAAAACAAAGGCAACAATAATGATGATTATGTATAAAAGAACCGTCATCATTGCCTTATCTTTTCCCAGATCATCTCCTGCGAATTTGATGGACTGATTCAGATACTGAGGGGTAAAACTCTCAAGGTCCGCCTTATTTGAGATGGCCTCCATAAGCTCATCGGAAACCTCTTTTTCCTCTTCTTCACCGGCAGGTTTCTTATCATAAAGCCAGGCGTAGTTATACTGAACCTCACTGTCAGGATACTCCGCAAACTGTTTTCCCGATACAACGGCAACTCCGAAGGCAGAGGAGTCGAACATCATGTCGTTATTACTGTAAAAAAGCGCTGTATAATCCGACAATGCTACGAGTCCTACTATGTTGTAGGTTTTCCCGCCCGAAACCAGCGTATCCCCGACACTTAAGCTGTTATTGTCCGCATACATCCTGTCAATTGCGATCTCCAGATCAGCCTCGGGGAAGCTCCCCTTCATCAAACAGGCTCTGTCTATCTCTTCTCTGTTTGGATAGATTCTAAGCTTTGTGTTATTATCAAACTCCTTTTCCACATAGAAGTTTTCATATATCGTAACTCCCTTTTTCTCTATCCGCGCCTTCTGCGAAGCGGTGAGAGGATCTTCCGTCCTGAAATTACCATCCTCGACGGCGTACTTTTCAAAGCTCTCATTATATGCCTTGATCATGCTCTCCCCGGCAACCAGGAATCCCGAAACGAAGCCTATGGACAGAACCATCAATATGAAAATAACTATGTATTTTCCGATATCCCCTTTTAGCTCGCGAAGGAGCCTTTTATTTAACGGATTTTTCATACCATGCTCCTTTACCAGTCAAGCTCCGCCGCTGAAAGCTTCTCTTCGTTTCTGTAGCTCTTACGGATAACACCGTCTCGCAGTTTCACTACAAAATCGGCCATATTCTTTATGGCGTCGTTATGAGTGACCATAATGACCGTATTACCATATTTCTGATTAACCTCTTCAATTAATGCCAGAATTTCTTTTGAAGTGTTGTAATCCAGAGCACCTGTCGGTTCATCACACAGCAAAATGTCGGGATTTTTAATTATGGCTCTTCCTATTGCACAGCGCTGTTGCTGGCCTCCGGAGAGCTGACTAGGAACCTTATTCTGGTGTTCGGTAAGTCCCAAAACACTTATTATTTCATCTATGTTCAATGGATTTTTGGAGAGATATGCTCCTACTTCGATATTTTCTCTTACCGTCAGATTCGGTATAAGATTGTACATCTGAAAAATGTACCCAAGATGATCTCTTCTGTATGCCGTCAGCGTCTTTTCATCCATATCCGACATACTCTTATCCCGGATGATTATCTTCCCGGAATCGGCGTTGTCTATTCCGCCTATTATATTTAGCAAAGTGGATTTGCCCGATCCTGACGGGCCCAGAAGCACCACAAATTCGCCCTTTTCCACACTCAGACTTATGTCCTTTAGAACCTCCACACGGCTTCCGTTTTCGCCGTATGACTTTTTAATATTCTGTAATTCCAGCTGCATAACTTTCCCCTTCATACCATAAATCCTATGCGCTCAGTGAAGCTTGATCATATCGATTCTTTCAACGATACCTATATCCTCAAGCGCTTTGATCATGCGATATACCGTGGCAGTCCCGATGGATTTGTCCTTTGCTCGCACAATACAGCATATATCCTTACATGATGCTCCATCATTTTCAGCAATGACATTTGCCACGATTTTTCTCTGCTTTGTAATTCGCATTCCCTTATCTCTAAGCGCTGTAATTATCTGTTCATTACTCATCATTATATCCCCAATTTGATTATTTTTCGTCAACACAAATAAGTAAATAACTGATAAAAAGTTGCCCCCTCTTGCAAGTTAGCTTTTGCTAACTCTCTGTTTAAAACAAGGCCCGCACGAGGCGGGTCTTGTCTTTTTCTTAATCATTTGCAGGTCTTTGTCTTATGACAGTTTCCTGCCATGGGACAACCTATACAATGAGTTCCTTTTTTCTTTTCTTTATAGATATACCCTGAGGCCAATCCCACAAGCAGTACAATAACTGCACCTGCAATAAAATTACTCATAATTACTCCTAAATCAATAAATCCTTTTAATCAAGCTTGTACTCAAGTACCATTTCTCTCTGGTTTCTCTTAATCAAATATACTACAATGCTTGCAAATACTGCAATTGCAATAAGTCCGAATACAAAGCCGGTTCCGAAGGAACCTGTGGTAATAAGTGTACCTACCTGGTATACAAGGAAACCAACGGTGAAGCCTGTAGCAAGCTGAAGTCCGATTGCGCCCCAGAGCCACTTGGCTGACTTCATCTCTGAGTTCATAGCTCCGAGAGCTGCGAAGCACGGAGGTGTGTAAAGGTTGAACATCAGATATGCAAGAGCTGCAACCTTGGTAATACCCATAACTGCCGCAACTGCGTTACCTTCTCCGATAAGCTCAAGCTCCTCTGTATCGATAAGATTTGAAATAGCATAAACTGTAGCGATTGTACCTACAACGTTCTCCTTTGCAATGAAGCCTGTGATGGCTGCTGCTGCGAGCTGCCAGCTGGCAATACCAACAACCGGAACAAGGAGGTAAGCAAAAGGTCCTGCGATACCTGCAAGGATTGATGTGCTCTCCATACCCTCTTCTACAGGCTGGAAGCTGAAGTTGAAGGTGCTCATGATCTGAACTACTGTGTTACATACAAGAATTACTGTTCCTGCTTTTACGATATAAGCCTTACCTCTCTCAAGCATTGACTTAATTGCAAACATAAGGCTGGGTACCTTGTACTCGGGAAGCTCGATGATGAAGAAGCTCTTTCTGTACTTCATACCTGTGATAGCCTTGATGAGCAATGCTCCGAGAAGGATAAGAAGGATTCCAACAAAGTAACTTACAAAACCAACCCATCTTGACTCAGGGAAGAATGCGCCTGCAAAAAGTGCAATAACAGGAAGCTTTGCTCCGCAGGGCATGAAGGTTGCAAGCATAGCTGTTGAACGTCTTTCTCGCTCGTTTCTGATTGTACGGCAAGCCATGATAGCGGGGATTCCGCAGCCTGTACCGATAATCATTGGAATAACGGATTTTCCTGAAAGACCTACTCTCTTGAAAATAGGATCAAGAACTACTGTCGCTCTGGCCATGTAACCACAGTCCTCAAGAAGTGCGATGAGGAAGTACATAACCATAACAAGAGGAAGGAATCCAACAACGGCACCGACACCGCCGATGATACCATCAACAAGGATCGCATAGAGAAGCGGATTGGCATCAGCCATCTTATCTCCAACAAAGCCCTGGAAAGACTCAATGTAACCTGCAAGAAGCTCTGAAAGCCAGGTTCCTACGGTTGTCTGTGAAATATAGAATACAAGCCACATTACTGCGGCAAAGATTACAATACCGAGAACAGGATGTGTAACAACGCTGTCAATTGTATCGCCGAAGTTCTTATCCTTTGTAAGAACCTTACGATTCTCAACTTCTTTAACAATGCTGTTTACAAATTCGAAACGCTTTCTGTCGGCAGTCTCCACCGCAGCCTTATCGGTAAGATCGATGTCACCCTGAACGTAAGGCTCCTTCTGTCCCTTACCCTGAAGCTCTGCTGCAGCCTTTACAACTTCCTTAAGACCTGTCTCAGAGGTTGCCACTGTCTTAATTACTGGACAGCCAAGCTTTTCGGATAACAGCTTTTCATCAATAGTGTTGCCCTTCTTATCGTTCGCATCTGTCTTATTAAGCGCAACAACTACAGGAACCCCCAATTCCAGAAGCTGCGTCGTAAAGAAAAGACTTCTGCTAAGATTTGTCGCATCAACAATATTGATGATAGCGTCGGGATGCTCGTTTTTTACATAACCGCTGGTGATACTCTCCTCTGATGTAAACGGTGACATGGAATATGCACCTGGAAGATCTACCGCGATCAGCTCCTTTCCGCCATCATAGAAACTCTTTTTGATGACACTCTCTTTCTTGTCAACGGTAACACCTGCCCAGTTACCAATCTTCTCGCTGCGTCCCGTGAGAGCGTTGTACATGGTCGTCTTACCGCTGTTGGGATTACCTGCCATTGCGATTCTCATTACTTTTCCTCCTAAAAAACTTTAAAAATTTATAATTATCCAGAGTAATAACTCTGAGAAGTTATAACGTGTTTTGATAGCAGATGCTAACACCCGTTCGATTTTATCAGTTGTTAATGTTTTATTCCATTTTTAATTAGCAACTAATATTATTTGGGCGTTTTGCTTAGCATTAAGCTCGAATTTTGATAGCGTTCGCTAACTCCGGATCAATATTATATCTTGCATCCTTTATAGCGACCACCAGATTTCTTTTCTTATCAACAACAGTAATGTTCTCACCGCTGTAGCAACCAAGCGAAAAGAGAAAGCTTTCCATCTCCTCATCTCCGCTGGTATCTATCTCATCTATTACATATTCTTTACCGGGTTCTACTTCGTTAAGTGTCATATAATCCTCCTTAAACCAGTTAGCAAAGCATAACAATTAATTAGCCGTCGCTAACTTCATACATAGGATATTCTTATTAAGAATAATTGTCAATAAGAAATCTTATAATTTAAAAGTTTTTTAATATAAATGAAAGCCGCATTGGCAAGATGCGGCTTTTCAGGTAGGAGATTTCTTATGACTATGTGCGTCATACGTTAGTTATTACTAACAAAATGTATGTTAGCATTTGCTAACTTTACTGTCAACCCTGTTTCTGAATTTTTTCTAATATGATATATCTCGTGGCACTCATCCTTAAGTTCATCACTTATATCCTTATGAGCCTGGTTCTCATGGGTCTCGAATTTGCGTAAAAAATCATATCAAAACAACGCTATCGCCATTCCTGTAAAAACGATCACTCCGACAATCCAGACAAGAGAAAGCATTATTCTTTTCTTCAAAATATGATCCCATGTAAGCATATGCCCACCTCCTCAATTAACTTGCTACTGTCAGTTTATCCAGTGATATGCCGTGCTTATGAGCTCTGCTGTATATTTCCGTGCACTTTTTGTATCTGTCAAAAGTTTTAAGCGCCGAGTCCATATCGCCATAAACCTTCCAGAAACCTGTATACTTCACGCCCTCCTCCGGGCTTCTCATAAAACCAACAACATCTTCAACCGGGTAACCGAGAAACAGCCCTATCTCATGAGGGAACGTGCCGTCCTTTGCAAGATGCCTTGCAAGCTGCGCCACACACAGGTCTGCGTTACTGTATGAATAACCTTTTTCTTTTAATATTCTGCATACCTCATCGCTTCTAAAATCTCTTTTAAGATATGAAGGTCTGTATAAATATATGAGTACGTGACCCTTTGAATATTTTACGGGTATCATGCGGATTCCTTTTGATAAGAATCTGCTGTTAAACTCCCTGACCTCCTTATTGAACTTCTCCCTGTCATCAATGTCCACCGTAAAAAGATTTCCTGTCTTAAGTCCCGCCAAGGTAGGCGAGCATAACCTGATCAATAATTGATCCCCCATTGGTATGTCCCTCCGCCGTAAGTGTTAGGTATTGCTAACATTCTTCTCAAATAAAAACCCGCCTATCATCGGGATTTTTTGCCACTTGTTTACATCGTGATAAATGTTATCAATTACCTCTCTTGATTATTATGTTAGCATTTGCTAACTTATTTTGCAAGGAAATTTATTTGTTAGATGAAAGGATGGAAAAAGTATGAGTAAAGTTAAAGTAATATTTTGGAGTGGGAGCGGGAACACTCAGGCAATGGCAGATGCTGTTGCAAACGGAATAACAGGCGCAGGCGGCGAAGCAGAAGTAGCTTCCTTCAGTTCTATCAGTCCTGCTGATGCAGCAAGTGAATCAGTTATAGCTTTCGGATGTCCCGCCATGGGCGCCGAAGTTCTTGAAGAGAGTATCGTTGAGCCCTTCATGGCAGACTATGAGACCAAGTGCAGTGGCAAGAAGGTTGCACTCTTTGGTTCCTACGGATGGGGTGACGGTCAGTGGATGAGAGACTGGCAGGACAGACTTGTAGCTGCCGGAGCTTCAATTATCGGCGGCGAAGGTGTAATCGCCAACAACGCACCGGACGATGATGCAATCTCACAGTGTGAAGACCTTGGAAGAATGCTTGCACAGGCGTAAAGCGCACTAATCCTTCATACATGTTTCTTCAAAAAGAAATGAGACCGAAAACGATGATCATTGTGATCCTCCGGTCTCATTTCTTTTTTAACTTATTGTTTTTTATACCCTGTATACATTGTCAGCAAAAAACAAATTACTGTAGCCCAAGCGAAAAACTTATGGTAATTCATGTTACCCCCTCTCATTATCTTCTCTTCTCAGGTTCGTCATACTGTGAAGCCCCAGCGCTATGGTTGAGCCGTTATGCAGCGTAGCGCTCGTGGCAGGTGTTATGGTTCCAAGAAGTCCCAGCGCTATAAGCCCCAGGTTGAATCCCACAACAAAGCGATAGTTGAAATGAATTCTCTTCATTAGGAGTCCGCTGAGTTCCTTCAAGGTAATAAGTTTGTACAGATCATCCTCGGATATCATCACATCCGCAATTTGTCTTGCAAGCTGTGCGCCTTCACTTATTGCAATGCCGCAATCCGCTTCCGATAGAGCCGGTGAATCGTTGATTCCGTCTCCGATCATGACAACCGTATGACCCTTCGCCTTTTCCTGCTGAACAAATCCTGCCTTCTCCTCAGGCAGAACCTCAGCATAATATGAGTCAACTCCTACCTTCTTAGCTACTCTTTTAGCGATATGTTTAGAGTCACCGGTCATCATGACGATGTTCTTAAAGCCTGCCTCATGCAGTTTTTTAATAACATCCGGAGCTTCAGGCCTAAGCGGATCCTCCAGGCAGATTACTGCCGCGAGCTGTCCGCCTATAGCCAAAAACAGCCTTGAATAACGCTTTGAAATATTATCAAGCTTATCCTGCTCTCCTTCAGGAATAGTGCACGCTTCATCTTCCATGACAAAGTGCCAGCTTCCGATTACGACCTTCTTATCCTCAATGGTTGATGCTATTCCATGAGCAACGACATATTCCACTTTGCTGTGCATCTCATTGTGCTCAAGCCCTTTTTCTGCAGCCTTTGCAACCACGGCATTCGCAATGGAATGAGGATAATGCTCCTCGAGACATGCCGCTATCCGAAGCATCTCGTCCTTGTCACTCCCTGAGAATGTGACTACATCCACAACCTTCGGAGTAGCCATAGTAAGCGTTCCAGTCTTATCAAAAACGATGGTATCCGCATCAGCGATAGCCTCAAGGAATTTTCCTCCTTTTACGGTGAGGTGGTTATCCTGACACTCACGCATAGCTGATAACACGGTTACCGGCATCGAGAGCTTTAGTGCACAGGAAAAATCAACCATTAGAACCGACAGCGCCTTCGTTACATTTCTAGTCAGGAGGTATGCTAGAACAGTTCCTCCGAGAGTATATGGAACAAGCCTGTCCGCAAGATGCTCAGCCCTTGACTCTACGCCTGACTTAAGCTGCTCAGACTCCTCGATCATCTTGATGATTTTCTCATATCTGGTTGCACCGGATGCCTTTTCTACTTTCAGGACTATATCGCCCTCTTCGATAACCGTGCCGGCATAGACATAGGCACCTTCCTTCTTTTCAACAGGAATACCCTCTCCGGTAAGTGTCGCCTGGTTGACCATTGCCTCTCCGGCAACCACGGTTCCATCAAGCGGGATTACGCTTCCGACTCTAACGGAAATCTCATCACCCGGAGCCACCTGATTTATCGGAACCTGAACCTCTACTCCGTCCTTTTTAAGCCATACTCTGTCCGACTTAAGCGCCATGCTTCTCGCGAGGTCGTCTACAGATTTCTTATGAGTCCACTCCTCAAGCAAATCTCCTACTCCCAGCAGGAACATGACAGAGGATGCGGTCTCATAATCACCTGTTAAAAGTGAAACCGTTATGGCAGTTGCATCAAGGACTGAAACCTCGAGCCTCTTTTTCTTAAACAGGCTCACCAGTCCTTTTTTGATAAACTTCAAAGCAAGGATCCACGCTTTTATCCTTCGAAGAGGTGATGGCAGAAATACTCTGCAGCCATAGTGAATAACCACATTGGTTATGAGCTTTTCTTTATAGGATGCCATGAGTTCACGCCCGGTATTTTCCGGAACAAGAGCCTTCACATCCTCCGAATCGGCATCGAATTTCAGTATGCTCTTAAGGAGTTCTTCCCTGTCTCCCTTATAGACAACTACTGCATCCGCGCTTCTCTCATAGACGGTCGCCTTTTCCACCCCGTTAAGAGAAAGCAGATAGTACTGTAATCTATCTGCCTCTTCGAATGAAAACCGTCTCTTGGGCATGGAAAAGCGGATTCGGCCGTTTATCTCATGTTTTATGACTATTTTCATGTGTTATTACTCTCCGACTACGACGTCTTCCTTAGCCTTGCGCTCTTCATTGATTTCTTTAGCTTCCGCAAGGACATCTCCGCAGTTCTCCTGAACCTTGTTCGCGGTATCCATCACGCACTCTTTAGCGCGAAGTACTGCTGCTGTTGTATGTGTGTAGCACTTCTTTGCATCCTTACTGGATAAAACTTTAATACCTGCTGTTCCGAAAAGAACTCCGCCTAAAAACCATGCACAATGCTTCCAATTCTTAATCATTTTTCCAATCTCCTTCTTTGTTAGCAAAATCTAATTGTCCGTATATGAAAACAAACAAATGCAAGATTCCTCCCGCATTTGTTTGCTTTTTAAGCATATCATAATCACATAGCCGCTGATAGCTTTGTACATGATAATTTTTCTCAATCAGGCCTGCTTTTTCAGGACAATCTCGTACATCTCTCCCATGTTTTTAAAGCCATCCTTTGGAGCACATTTGTTGCAATCTCCGCCGCAGCCTCCGCTGCAGCAGGACATATCCACTCTGCGGATTATCCCCATATGCTCCAGATATTCTATCTGTCTTTTCACATTAAAAAGCGTCGATTTTCCGGAATTAGGCTGCCCGAGCAGTGCTATAGTAGCTGTACTCATACTGCCACCTCCCTTACCTCAATGCCCATACATTCATTTCTGTTAAGCGCAATCATTGTATCTCTTGAGTAAATCAGCATTGGCCTGTTTTTATCATTCCTGATGACCTTGACGGTGCATCCCGGAGTAAGACCTATAGATGTAATCCTGCTCACAAACCTCGCATCCCCCGACAGTTTCTCAACCACTGCCTGCTTATTCATAGAAAGCTCACTCAGACTCATACTTTCCTCCTTCATAAAAATAAAGTTAGCTTTAACTAACTATTTATGTTAGAATAGACTAACCAACAGTTCAATATTACTATTCGAGAATATTTATCAGTTAAAGGAAGAAATACAGATGTCTAATATTTTTGCAGCTATAATCATTGTAGCAATCATAGCATTCTCGCTTAGAGGATCAATAAAACACTTCAGGGGCGAAGGTGGCTGCTGCGGAGGTGGAAACTCAGTGGTTAAAGAGCCCGATAAAAAACTCGATAATCCCGTCATCGGCAAAACCACTCTTAAGGTTGAAGGTATGCACTGCGAAAATTGCAGAAACAGAGTAAAGCGCGTGATAAACAGTATCGAAGGAGCCTCCTGCAAGGTGAACCTGAAAAAGGGGCTTGTCGACATTGAATATGACAGGGATATTGATAACGACATATTCATTAAAGCTATTGAGAACCTTGATTTTCATGTTGTTTCTACTATGTAGTCTCATCATAGCACAACAAAAATTAACGAAAAAAAGCAAAAATTCGTCGTCCAAATACAACTATTTTATCGAAAAATAAGTTATAATTATCCCGAAGAAAGTTTTTTATTGACGGGAGGTTATAACATGATAATGAAAAAAGACAATTCTATTCGTAAGAGGGTGCAGTCTGTCATAATTGCGGCAGCCATCGCTCTTACAATCATTCCGGGGACATTTGCCATTGCCAAGCCTATCACAGCACAGGCAGCAACAGAGTCTATAGTCAATTCACTCAGCGAAAACGAGAGAAAGATCTACGACGCTTATCAGTATCTGGATACCAGGATCAAAGAGAAAGATGTCGAGATTACCGCTAAGAACAAATCCGAATTTGATTCAGCCGGATTCTATACAATGTATACCGGCGCTGAGGAGAGAGTTAAGTACTCAGCAGATGATTTGAAGTATGCCCGCCGCGCTTATATCTATTCCAATCCGCTTGAGATTGCTGGCGCCATGGCACAGATCAAATTCCTAACCATCAAGGGCAAGGACAACAAGTATTCCTGCTACGCATACCTTCAGAAAACCGGTGATAACGATTACACCGGCGAGACAAAGGCACTCAAAAAAGCAATCAAGAAAATCATGAAGAACATTGACGAGGACACCAACTTTGTCATGGAACTCCAGTGCTTCGACATGGTTATCAACAATACCACTTATGCAAAGATTGCAATCGACAACAAGGATCTGAAGAATACAGCATATGGTGCATTAGTTCAGCATCGCGCATCAACACAGGGTTATTCCCTTGCATTTGCTGCACTTCTTGATGAGCTTGAGATCAACAACGACATTCTGTTCAACAGCTACAGATGCTGGAATCAGGTAAAAATTGGAACCAAGTGGTATGAGACTGATCTTGTAGCCTGCGATAAATCCACAAAAGGAACTGTTGATTATACCTGCTTCAACACTTCTCAGAAGAAGATGAAGAGCTATGGTCTGACACGTGTGGACTATTGCACAAAGTTCCGTGAGTCAAAAGGATCCAATTCAACAACAAAGAGCAAGCTCCAGAAATACAGTGAGGAAATGTTCAAGGATTCCAAGAACTTTACACTCGGAGTTCTGAACCCGGATAATTCCGTAACACGTACTACTCTTCTTAGCACAGAGCAAACAGTTACACTTGTTCCTGTTTTCATTGACAATTCATCGATGCTCAACTGCAGCATGATTCTTAAGAGTCTGACCATCACTACCAACCCTGCAGAGAGCGCATTTACATGGACTCAATGGACACCAAAGACACCTAAGATCACACTTACAAAGAATGGCCCGGGTGCAAGCAGAGTTCTCAGTGTTGTAATGATCTATGATGACGGCACAAACGAAGGTACAGCCATCTCCTTCAACGTTAATCTTGTTGATCAGGATAACACAACCGGAAGCTTTATTTACAAGGTTATAGATGATGATAATGTTTCACTTGTAAAGTGCACCAAGAAAACAATAAAGAATGTAAACATCCCTTCAACTGTTGCAGTTGACGGAAAGAGCTATAAAGTTTCAAAGATTGAAGCAAATGCCTTCAAGAAATGCTCAAAGCTCGAAACAGTAATGATCGGTGCAAACGTTAAGGAAATCGGCGCTAATGCCTTCTCCGGAAAGACCAAGCTCATCAGAGTTGAAACTCAGGGCTATGTTCTTAACACCTTAGGAAAAGATGCATTCAAGTCAGCTGATGCCAACACCTTCTTCCTTCTCAAAGCTACAAGCTACTCAAAATATAACAAGCTTGTTAAGAAGGTTAAAAAGGCAGGCGGTTCCAAGGCTGTTTATAAGTTCAGAAAGTACTAATACATAGAGGCGTATCCGCCGAATACACAGCATATAATAAGAGCTGCACTCCTAAATCATGGAGTGCAGCCCTTTTCTTTATCCTATTATTTCATTTTTTCATAAATGATTTCTCAATATCTGTCAAGGAAATGATGTTTTTCGCCATCTGCTGTTTTGTAGGCAACTATCGCATTAAGGTGGACATTCTCAACGCTCTTAAAAATATTAGCCTCTATGAAGGGGCTTCTCTCACGAAGCTCTGCGATAAGCTCCTTTATCTCAGCACGCTTACTTCCCTTCTCGGTACCGCCGCAGCTTGCACAGCTCTCTGTGAGGCGGCAGGCGCAGTTGATGAAGGTCAGATTATTGTATTCTCTCCATTTTTTAATGCTCTCCTCGCGAATCAGATAGAGGGGCCTGATGAGTTCCATGCCCTCAAAATTCGTGCTGTGAAGCTTGGGCATCATGGTCTGGAACTGCCCGCCGTATAGCATTCCCATGAGAATCGTCTCGATAACATCATCGTAGTGGTGCCCAAGGGCAATCTTGTTGCAGCCAAGCTCCTTAGCCTTACTGTAAAGTGCTCCCCTTCTCATTCTCGCGCACAGATAACAAGGCGATCCGCTCTCATCAGCCACGATATCGAAAATATCCGAATCAAAAACGGTTATCGGAATCTGCATGAGCTTAGCATTATTAAGGATCGTGGTGTAATTGATGTCGTTGTAACCGGGATTCATAACCAGGTACACCACATCGAAATTCTTTTTTCCATGCTTTAGAAGTTCCTGGAAAAGTTTTGCCATCAGCATTGAATCCTTACCACCGGAGATGCAGACCGCAATTTTGTCGCCGTCCTTAATGAGCTCATAGGTGTTGATAGCCTTTGTAAACTGGCTCCAGAGGTCTCTTCTGTACTTCTTGATGATGCTTCTCTCAATTTCCCTGCAGCGCTTTTCCTGCTCTTCTTCATCTGAGAGCTGGTGCTCTATGGTGTATTTATAATAGCTGTAAATTCCGCTCTTTATGCTGTAAATCTCATATCCCTTGGGTGATAGTTCCTCGCACAGCTCATCCGAGTACTTTCCGGAGTAGCAGATAAGATAAATCGGCTCATCCTTCGGGAGCTCATCAATTCTTTCCCTGAACTCTTCCCTCGGAATATTTACAGCCTCCGGTGGCGAGTTTTTCTCAAATTCTTCGCTTTCCCTTATATCTATGAAAAGCTTCTTCCTGTCATCCGACAGCATTTCTTCGTAGGTCTTTGTATAATTCATTGGCGCTTCTCTCTACATATAGAAGGGGAGCTTAGCAGCTCCCCAAACTGTAATATCTTTTTATAATTGTACCATAATTATCAAATTGTGTAAGTTTAATGATGAACATCCTGTTTATTCTTTTTTAATAAATAGGGCATAATTTACAACTATTATGAAAGTTATCATTGGTATAAACTTATATTTGTAAGATTTTATTCGATGGAATGATACATAGATATATCTTATGAGGGCCTAATGTTTTGAAACAGATCCTTGTTGAATTAAAAGAAATGCCTGAACTCAATATTCAGGTTGAAGAAATAATAAAGACCTGGGAATCCGGCAAATATAAGCAGGTACTTTTTCATATTTACAGCGGTATGGAGGCGGAAATGTTTACAGCTTATGCTGCGAAGAGACTTCAGAAGCTGTTCCCTGAAGCTGATATCGTAGGTACTATGTCAGCCGGAGAAATTATGGACGGACACCTTATCAAAAAAGGTATCCTTATTGGCGCGCTATTTTTAGAAAGCACAACGGCAGAAGTATTCCGCTATGACAATGTTAAAGGAAATGAACCCTCTGTCGGCCGAAAAATAAGAGAGCAGCTAGACAGCATTCCAGAGATTAAAGCCGCAGAGCTCTTACTTCCCGGTACAGAGTTTGATACCAAAGAATTATTCGATGAAATTGATGAATGTGACAAATCCATAAGGATTTTTGGCGGCTATTCAGGCGGTCATACGATGAATTCTCCGGTGCACTATGTGTTCGATGCAAGCGGAATTATGTTTGATTCCATACTGGTAACAACCTTTGCCGGCAGCGATTTTCATATAGATATAGACAAGGTTATCGGTTGGGAGCCTCTGGGAGTCCCCTTCACAGTTACGAAGGCAGACGGACACAAGTTGATCGAGCTGGATAACAGACCTGCTTCCGGGATCTATGAAAAGTTCCTTGAGATTGACAGGCGACTTGATAGTAATGCTAAAGAAGGATATACTTTCCCTCTTCTTGCAGAATATAACGGCGAAGAGTGGCTAAGAAGTGCCATTCACATAGAAGAGGACGGTTCTCTTAATATGCACGGCTCTGTAATGGAAGGGATGGATATCCAGCTTTCCTACGGAAATCCCGCATCAATCGTTAAGCAGGTTAATGAGCGACTTGAAAAGGTTCACGATTTTAAACCGCAGGCAATTTTCATTTATTCCTGCATCGTCCGAAAGGCGTTCTGGGAAAGATATGTTGATCTGGAGCTAAAGCCCTTCGGGCAGCTATGTTCAACTACCGGTTTCTATACCTGGGGCGAGGTCATTCGCGATACAGAATCGGGAGAGATTGTTGAGCATAATGTGACGCAGCTTTCCATAGCTATGCGCGAGGGAGAACCCTCTGACGAAGAACTTCCCGCGGTACAGGTGGATGATTCCGTACTAAAAGGGCCTGCTGCGCAGATGAGAAGGCTGACAAGTCTTGTTTACACGACCATGGAGGAACTCCAGAAAGCACAGAAAGACCTTCAGGTACTAAATGAAAAATTAAGGCTTATGGCAGATAGAGATGCTCTCACCGGTCTTTTCAACAGGGGAAAGACCGAGGATATTATCTATGGTCTTCTTGATGAAACAGCCAAAAACGGAACACCTCTCAGTCTTCTGATGATAGACATTGATTACTTCAAGAGTGTAAACGATGAATACGGCCACCATACCGGAGATTTGGTATTGAAGGAAACTGCAGCCCTTTTGGATGATGCCGCGAACAGAGTTCCGGATGGGCATGCGGGAAGATGGGGAGGAGAAGAGTTCTTTATCATACTTCCGGATACCAGGAGTGAAGATGCCCTGTCGATAGCAGATACACTTAGGAAAAAGGTTGAAAACCACGATTTTCCCGGTGTCGGACACCTTACCATAAGTCTCGGAGTTATTACAGTTAGTAAACGTGTAAATGCAAAGGATATGTTCCTTCGAGTTGATAAAGCATTGTATGACGCCAAAGAAGGCGGCAGAAACTGTATAGTGAAAGTTGAAATGTAAAACCATTAACGTAGGAAACCCCCACCGCTTAGCGGTGGGGGTTTCCCATTGGTTAGATATTCAAATTCCTGTCGGAATTTTTTACTGTTGTTCTTCCTCTTCCTTACGTTTCTTACCTGTTACAAGGAGTGTTGCTACTGCTCCGGCTGCGATAAGAAGAACGATTATTCTGGAAGTATTGGTGTTGTCGTCGGTTCCTCCACGTCTTGCGCCAAGTACCTTCTTCTCTTCTTCCTGGTCTCTCTTTGCTCCGAGAACTGCCTTATCATCAGCGGGATTTCTCTTATCTCCGAGTACCTGAGGATCACCTGTGTTGTCGTTATTGTCGTTGTTATTGTTGTCATTATTTCCGGGTGTATTACGACGTCTTCTAGGTGTATCATCGTCATCATCATCGTCGTCATCGTCAGGTGTAGGCTTCGGATCGGGCTTAGGATCAGGCTGAGGATCGAGCTGTTCAGGATTCTTGGTAACAATACTGTAAACCACGATATCTGATGCAGGCATTATCATCTTCTGGCTTTCAGCGCGAACATCCGTCTTACCTGTAATGAAATCTGCAACATCACCAAAGAAGTTTAGTATCTTTCCAAGTGTTGAAGGAGTTTCCTTGGCAACTTTTTCCATATTCCAAAGGCCGAAGGTGTATCCATCTACTGTCGGAAGATCAGGACACATAAACTCTTCACCGCTCATAGCGGTTCTGTTATGTGTTGCAAGCTCTGTTACAAGTGCATCCCAGTTTGCGGGTTTCTCAACACCCTCTGCAAGTCTGTATTCATAGGTAATGTTATAAATAACTGCCTTGAACTTAGCAACAAAGGTTGTATCTTCATAAGTTGTGTAGTAAGCGTTCGGCTCACCTGATGTGTAACCGGCTGCATTGTCTATGTTCTTTTCATTCTTATTAAGATAATCCCTTGCAAGGTCCTTGCTAAGAGTCTGCTCTGCGCCTTCAATCTTTACTAATGTTTCAGAGCCATCTTCATTCTTAACCTTCTTGTACCAACCCTCGAACTCATATCCGTCTTCAGGAATTGCTGTTGAACCGGTTATATTTTCGAACGAACGAAGCTTGTCTGACTGGTCACCGGGTGATGCAGTTCCGCCCTTTTCACCGATGTAAAGAACATGATATACTTCATCGCTTTCTTCAAATACGGCTATGAAATAAGTATCCTCATAGAGCTCTGTCTCAGGATTAATATTGAGGTTATTTGCTATAGTCGTGGCATCAAGGACTTCCTTATCGGAAACAACTATCTCTGTTCCCATAGGATTCTCAGGTGTCTCCGGACCATACTTAATCCATTTAACAAATCTGTATCCCTTGTCAGGTATAGCTGTTGAACCTTTTATCTTATCTGTTGTGCGCTGTACAAGATTCGTATCTTCCTTATTCGATACAGCACCGTTTCCTTTAGCATCATAGAATACGTTGTAATTTGCAGCCCACTGAGCATAAAGGATATCATCGCCGGAAGTTAATCTGTATGTACCTCCGTTATTGTATGCTGCTCCAGGATCATTGTCTGAAGGATTTGCAACCGTATTCCAACCATTGAAAGTGTATCCCTCTCTGGTGAATTCGTTATCGCTAATTGTTACATCACCTTCCGCAATTCCGGTTGTGGGTTCCATCGTACCCTCACCGCCATTAGCATCATAGGAAAGCGTATCTTCCCAGATTGCATAAAGGACGTCTTCCTTATCTGTGAGTGTATAAGTACTGGTATTCGGTTTATAACTTACACCGGTTCCATCATCCTTAGTATTCCATTCAACAAATGTATAACGTGTTTCATTAAAGGTACACTCTTCTACTATAAGTGATTCACCAATCTCACCTGAAGTTACACTTTCATCTCCGGTTCCATTGTTTGCCTTATAGGTAAGCGTGTCTTCCCAGATCGCATAAAGGACGTCATCCTCATCCGTGAGTGTGTATGTATTACCAGGCTCATATGTTGTTCCCTGTCCATCAGCCTGTGT
>NZ_FOBE01000029.1:0-59352 GCF_900109475.1 Butyrivibrio sp. ob235 | reverse complement strand
ATGGAAAGTGCCTGCGTTACAACGTGATCTGTTATGGCAATACCGGGCATTCCCCACTTAAATGCCTGCAGGCATATATCCTCGACTGAAGAAACTCCGTCCATATCACTCATCTTTGTGTGACAATGAAGCTCAACACGCTTTATTTCTGCATCATCAACCCTTTTTGTCGTAAAATCAGGGATAAGCATGATTCCGCCAACACTTTGTATAGAAACTTCATGATCAAATCTGTCGAGAAGCGCTATGCCCTTTACTTTTACGAAAGCTCCTTCTTTAAGTTTTTCCTCTATTTCAGGCACCTGCTCGTTTTTCGCAAATATCTTTACCTTGATACTGTCCGTAAAATCTGTGATAACAAACATTAAAATGGATTTTTCATTTTTGATTTCTCTGCGCTCGTAGCTTAGAACTTTTCCTCTGACAACTACTTCACCCATTTCGCCGACAAGCTCTTCAATCTTCACTGACTCCTCATCAAAGCTTCTTCCATAAATAAGGTTAGGATCATCATTCTTTTTGACTTTTGGCGATTTTGGATGGAACAGCCCTTTTTTCTTCTGGGTTTTCTGCTCTGGTTTAGCTTCTTCCTGCTTTTGAGTCACAACTTTAGAACCATCGTTATTGTCATTGCTATTATTTGTTGTTACAAAAGGCTCTTCAGCCTTCTTAGAAAAGTGACTGATCTCCGCCAAATATTCATCAGCTTCTTTTTGCTGTGTTTTTTCGGTATAGGATATAGAAACTTTGCATCCCAGATTACAGCGCTCATTAAGTACTTTCTCAAATATCCTGATAATGTCAGCTGCTTTTTTTTCTGCAATTACAGATTCCTCTATTGTAATAATCAGGCTATTCCCTGATGGATATGAAAATTCAGCCTTTCTTAGAAGCGTGTATTCAACAGGATCATAGTTCTTAAACTCCAATAGAAGACTTTCCCAATAAATATCAAGAAAGGTCTGCACAGTGTACTGGGAGGATAATAGGAATTTTTCATATATCTTTATCATCAGATTTCTGTCTGGGAATAGCTGCTGTTTTATTTCCCGTTCCACCTGATAAATGACATTTTTCTCAATAGGAAGGCGGCTACTAATATATATCCTTATATAGTCCTGTCTGCTTGTAGAAGAGACCTTTTCTACTTTCACATCCTTAAAAATAAGTTTTATGGAATTATCGAGTTTTAATGTAGGAAACACTTCGAAGAATAGTTTATTCATATCGGTAACTCCTACTCTTGAGCACAATTCCAAGCAATATCAGCATTGTATTTAAAAGTGATATGAAAAGGACCACTTTTGAGATAATAAGCATCTCTTTTATATGGTCTTTCGCATCATTTTCATCCGCATCTTTTACTCTGCATTTTTTAACTACTTCGTCTATATCGAGAGATTCTCCGGGCATTAACTCATTTACCATCTCTGAGAACTTTTCAATATCCAGCTCTATTTCTTTTTCATGTTTCCGCTTGCTCTTTTTATAATGTCTCATGAATACCTCCATGGAATGGAACATAATAAGGGACATTATTAGTATAAAAAATGAGGTGGACAGCTTTTGCCCACCTCAAGAAATATTTCTTTAATCCTCTAAAAGTATATTACCCATAACGCCTCTCCCAGCACTCTGTACACATTACTTCGCCATTCTCTTCTGTGATAAATCCTGCCAGATACTCATTGCCACATACAGGGCATGTATAGAATCTCTAAATCTACTACTGCATACTTCATAAGAAATCTCCTCTCAATTCATAGGATTTCATTACTGACTTACTAACTTGTATATAGATTTCAGAATATGCTGTCCCATAACTATGCCTTATCTGTCGAACATCCAGATGCACAATAAAAAATACTGCAACACATTGTGTCACAGTATTTTCATCCAACTTTTTTTAATTACAACAACGGTAATTCACCCAAGCTAACACTCAAGCGTTCTTTAACAGGCCTTAAATTTGAGACAGGTACCTCATCAGTACAATAGCATCTATTATCCCTTTGTTTGGCTTTTTCCAACTCAAATTGAAGGTAATCATTTAAGCGACCATCCACAAAACTCTGTGATGAGAATTCTTCAATAAGCTCCGTATAACATTTGGCGCGTCTCATAATGTCTGCTTTTAACAGTCTTAAGCTATCCTTATTTGTAATCGATAACGTATCTGAATAATCATCATCGCCTTCAATCATTGCAGTTATCAGCGGTAAGGCAAGTTTCCTGCATCGTACAGAATTTCTTCTATCATTTTTGTCATCGCAAGCCCAGGCACAATGAAGAATAGCATAAAAGGCTTCTTCCCTATTGCCATCTTCCATAGCTATCAGGTAATGCCGATAGAACCTTTTAGCTAAAAAGGACTTGAAAAAAAGACCATCGCACCATCGATAACTCATTGATTTAAGGTATTCTCTTGAAATATCGTGTTTCTTTGAGATATCACTAGAGACATATTTACACCTTGGACACTCCTGAAGCCATAAATTCATAGTGCTTCTATACATTTCAGCTGGCCTAGTATCTAAATCTGGTCCCCATTCACTATTTGTACTTGTGAGTACCTCAAATTTACTTATTTTGCCACAAATAGCGCACTTACATTCTGTACTTCGAAATGTAGTCATAAAGAATTCCCCTTTTCTTTAAATGCCAAATGGCCAGATTCTCTTTGTCAATTCATCTCTTTTATCAGCATCTAAGCGATCTTCCATATATAAATCTTTTCCAAAAAACTTTATCTGTATGGTTTCAAGTTCAAGTGTCAATTCGGCACCATTTTGCTGACCATAATCAATTAGATACATGGTACCATCTTCAGTAAACTCAACATCTCTCACATAATATATACTACCTTCTCCAGATAATGTATCGTCAACCCCAGCTAAAATAGCATTATTATGCTCATCAACTGCCCATTGTGACTCCCATCCACTTCCAGTCCATGTATATAATTCGCAATTCCATGCAAGCGGACCACCTGTTGAATCTGTTATATGCGTTATAAGTATCTCATCAACATTATCATTATCAAAGTCATAAAATGAAATTAGTTCTCCTTCGTTAGGTAACATGGTATATGGAGAAGAAACAAAACTGATACCATTACCAAATTCGAAACTATATATGCAGCCGTCGCCAGTGTGACCGACAACTCTAGAGATAGAATCAGTAGTTCCATCTCCGTCAAGGTCGATATCCTTATATTTATCTGGGAAAGCCTCCCCGAGATCCACGTCACCTTCTTTCGCATATTCCGGGTTTTGTTTGATATTATGATGTGGGTGTTGATATACAAAGAAATATCACAACTATATTCCATGAGTAAACATTCTTTTAAATATGTTTCAAAAGTTACTCATCAGATGAAGCACAACCGCTGGGATGCAAGCTCTCCACCGTATACATCAAAAAACATCTATTTCATCGCCTCACTTTGTTGAAAAATTATTTTTTATATATTCCTCAGCCTTATCAGGATTATCCCTCAATGTTACAAGGAATTGATAGACACCAGATGCATCCAACCCTGGATTTAGCTCATGTATTTTCTGTGGAGTATACTCCCTAACAATAGGTGTATCAGTATAATCTCTTGTAACCAGCCAATCAAGAAAAGCATCTCTAATATCTTCATATTTAACAAGAGGCTTTTCGAGTATTCGAGCTACTACAGGTGTTTCCTTCTTTTCCTCTGTGAAATATTTTATGATCTCATCCATTTGCTCAAATCCTCCTTGAACCGATTTCTTCTAATCTACCCTTGAACTGAGCGGCAAAAGCTCTAGCCTCTGCTTCAATTAATTGACCTTCATATGCCTCATGACCCATTTCTGGTCGAATGTAATTTTCAAAATTATATTGGTACTGATAATCTCTTGCAGACGAAGGATGATCGGCGCATTCGTGTTGGTGTGCGTGCCAAAGTTCATGAGCTATGGTATCTGCAGCTTCGCTATTGTTATAAAGCATGTATTCGTTGATATTCAGCGTATTTGTTCGAGAATTATATCCGCCATAATCCCCTTCTCTTGGATTATTATAGTATTCAATTCTAGGCGGATTATCAAAACCTATAACTTCCTCAATATACTCAGCCAAACCATTCATTGATTGTTTTCGATCATCAATTGACAGATTCTCCCATGTATTTGCTGCAAAATTATCAAGCGATGCATCAAGACGCTCCGCATCCTCGTAAATATCTACATTTTCAAACCCCTGTTCTAATCTTTCCTGCGAGATTACATCATATATTTCATCGTAATTTACTTCTATTTCTTGGGGTTCATTAATATCTATAGACCTATTCTCTTCAACTAAAGGCGTCTCTTCAACAATGTCTGGAATTTCACCAACCCAGTCATTATTTTCAGTAATCTCATGTGGGTTTTCTTCTGTAGCAATCGATTCATCATGGCTATCGTTAATTACACCTGATTCATCAATTGAGATATCGCCTTCTTCAATTTCTTCTGAAATATTTGCTTCTATGTTCTCGCCCGTTCTTACCAAAGAATTATCTTCAATAATGGGTGAGGTCTCTTCTAACTCTGGTGAATCAATGTCCTCTGTAACAGTTTCAATTTCTTCTGCATTAATATCATCCATATCTGATAATGATGTAATATCAGATATTTCTAGCCCATTTCCATCAGAGCCACTACTTTCTGACAATTCATCAGTCAAAAACATTTCCGCTAAACTTTCTTGATTATCCTCCGATGAATCATTCTCATGGATTTCATCCCAACCAAGTCGCTCATTCTGCATTATCGACTCTAATTCCGGGCTATTCTCAGGAATCCCATATACCTCAGTAGGCTGTTGCCGTAGATCGCCAAGGTATTCTTTTTCACTCTCTTCGTGAGTTTCTGAAATAGTCTGATAAAAGTCTATGTTTTTATCGCCTTCAACATTGTCATTGTCCTCTGATGGCACATCCTCAGAATCTGTGGTTTCTTCATCATCTAACTGAAACGATTCATTTTCTTCTCTTACCTCAGTTGAACCACCATTTTCAGTGTTTTCCAAACTTTCTACCACTGCTTCCCAGTCTGTTGGCATATAATAAATATTCTCTGATGTTTTCCCGGCATCTAGGCTTTCATACTCTGCATTTATTCCTTCTCTCTCGTGCTCAACAAATTCCTCGATTCGATCTTCAGAAACTCCTCTTTCCCGAAGGTTCTCCCGATAATTATCCAATACCTCTTCTGTATCACGTTCACGACTCTCAAGTATTTCTGGAGTAATCTCTCTTATCAATACTTTCACGCCTTCTTCACCTGATTCATCAATGTCTTCCATTTCTGAAATTGCCACTCTGCCTGACGATATCAATTCTCCCGTTTTGTCTCCAAATTCAGGATTCTCGGCTTGCTCATCATATAATTCTTGAATTTTTTCCCGAGTGAACGTCATTTCAGGTTCCACAGCATCAATTCCCGTCAATGATGGATTACCATCAGTGTTGGTCATTTCCTCTTGATGATCTATATCTTCTAATTGATCACTAATATTTAATTCTTCAACTACTCCCGTCTGTTCATTTATATCATCATATTCCGATAAATTCGGATAGGATTCTATTTCCTCAAAATCACTACTTTCAAATGATTCTTCCATATCTTGAAAATAGTCTGCTACTCCCAAATCATCAGACACATCTTCAATATCTGACATATCCCCTATGTCAGATACCTCAACATCAAAACTATCAGCTGAACTATCTTCTATATCGGAATTTGTACTAAAATCAACATCAAATCCCCCATCAATATCACACATAATCAATCACCTTCTTTTCTTTCAGGGTAAGATGTCAGTACTTTTACTTTATCCTTCTCGGAAATTTTTACAGGCAACTCTAGCTGAATCTTACGTAACAGCTTAATACGCGAACATAGCTGAATTCTTAATCTGTCTTCGCCAAGATACTTTTCAAATTCCTTCTTCATTATTTCAGGAAGGTGATATACAACCTTTCTGAAGTCATCATCGCCTTTAATCTCGCCTCGGTATCTTTCAAAAGCACTGCTCGCAATATATTCAGCATCGGCTCTTATCTTAAACGTACACTTCGCTTCACATAACGCACAAACATTGCATTCTTTATAAGGTTTGAGCAGGTTTTGATGTTGTTTCCAGTATGATTCTCTTTCAGCAATCTCCTCATTAGATACACTCAATCGGATGCCTTCTTTTTCCCTGATGTCATCTGTGATTACAAGTTGCGGAGATACTAGTTGACTATAATATACATAGGCTTCACCAGGCGTAAGGCGTGAGAGATTATTCTGTGCATCCTCATCCATGTTTGTACTATCCGCTATTAGTTCCTTCTCCACTGATTGGGTTAGTCTGAACGAAATCTTTATGTCGGTGTTTGCAACAACCTCTCTGCTAACCTTCGTTGGTGACTGGTCAGCTATGATAATGCTTGTTCCATAAGATCTTATTTCTGCTATCATATCCTGCAGAGCTTTTATCGTTGTACCCTGCGAATCCGGTGATCCATCTTTGCTAACAGATGAACCTCCACCAAGGAGAACATGTGCTTCGTCTATTAAGATAACATTCTTTAACTCTCCGTCTCCAATATGGTTATGCTTTGTATATACGCAAATATTTATAAGCAACAAAGCCATCAAGAGTGATTTTTGTTCAGAATTATCTATAGCGTTAAGTTCTAATACTGATGGTGAGGTAAGTAAATCCTCTATAGGAACCGTATTAATTGAATCATAAATATTACTATTTTGCTCAATAAGATTTGTGAGTCTAAGTAAACCGGCGCTTTCTATGTTTCCACGCACATCTTTACTATAGTTTGTATTTTCCATTAGTTTTTTGAATACAACTATAAACTCATACAATCCAAATGGTGTAACATCCTGATCGCCAACCATGCTATAATCCTTCCACCCATATTGGGTGTAACATGATCGAATTGCCTTCAGAAAAATCATGTCAAGCGGTGATGGCATAGAGAATGCAGCCTTGAATGCACTTGCAAGGCTGGGAATATACTGTTCTATCCTTATTCCCTTTGGCGGAATAAAGGGATTAATAATAAATGGAGATACCGAATTATTTCCAGGTGTAAATACTCTTAATCCAGGAACGGCATCAATCATAGCTCTATATTCCGCTTTAGTAGGCTCAATCGCCAAGAACGGAATGCTTTTTCTTGCAAACTGAAGTAGTATGTTAACTGAAAACGTTGTTTTACCTGAGCCAGGAGTGCCAACAATAAGCGCGTGCTTAGTAAATGCCTTTTCAGGACATCCGATAACAATTTGCGAAACATCATTGGTTTTAAGTTTTCCGATATGAATATTGTTTTCACGAACAACACTACTTGAAAACTGTTCTTGAGCTTGAGATATCTGATTGCTTTTCAATGCAACCATAGATTTTTCGTATAAAGGTAATCTGAAAAAGCTCTCAGCTTCATCAGCAGTAACAATATATGGCAAACGGTTTAGATTTTTAGCTAAAGGCACTGTTTCTTGCAGTTTTTTGTTTCGATAGTAATGTAATAGCTTTGTATTAACATTCCAGACATAGTATGAAAACTGTTTTTGTAAGTTTATTCCCTCACCAGATAAGTCAAGGCATATCGGGTTAATAGTCGAAATCTTTTCTTCACCACTTTGTAATAAACTTATCACTTTGGATGTTATGTTCGCACAAGCTTCTCGTTTTCCAAAAATCAGTATGTTATATAAAAATAACGGCGAATTTCTTTTTTCGTTATAATACTTATATGTTTTCAGAGGCTCATTTGCCATATCGTCCTTATATAATTCATGGTTTATCATTATCCCTGAAGCTATCCGGCTCAGTTCACCGGATACTTCGTTAATCATGTATACCTCATGTTCCGATAAAGTTGTCGGAAAAAGTTGAAAAGATATACAGCAATCCTCTTGCTGACTTAAGGATGAAATCAATGAATTAAAGTTAGATGTATTATTGTTTGGTAAAACATCACAAAAATAATAAGGATATAAAGAAGTAGCATTTCCTATACACTTCTCACTTTTAACAGCGGAATAAACACATGAATCATCAACCTGATTCAACAAAGAGTAAAAAGAATCTTCTACATCATTTTCATCTCGAACTCCAAAGTTAAGTCCTGCCAAAGATATAATTATGTTCTTTTTTTGATTATCCAGTTTATAGGCAATCTCCTCTTTACGATTACCTATCATACGAATAACAAAAAAAATTCTTATCCTCGAGGTTATTGTCTGGTTCTGCACCTTTTCGGTAAGCCACAACAATTCAAGACATATATCCGAACTTGACAGTCTATATATCTCGCTTATCAGAGCAACAAATTCTTTCGCATTCTTTTCCGGACTTATTTCCTGTGCTTTACTACTAGTTGACAGTGCCGGAAATGATACAATTTCAATTAGATCTGTCGCTAAATATCTATCATCAGATAATTCATAGTATTGCATTTTTTTCACCGCCCTGTCATTATTTCGATAAGCTAAAGGGTTCGCCACATTTTATTAGCTTATCTGCAATCTTTCATCATAAGTAAAACAGAACTTTTATCATGTAACTTTAAGGAGCCACCACAAATTTACAATCCAGCACCTTGGAAAATCGCATCCTTTACTTTAATAATTTGCATTTCTTATTCCTTTCACTTAAAAGCACAGTAATATTCTTAACACTTCTTTTCACAACATCTATATCGGCTTTTTCTACACCTTCAGATAATTCAGGAATCAACAGAGTAATCTGACTTTCAATTGAAGATAACGCATCATCTGACATCGGATCAGAATAACGAACTGCATCGTACAAAGGCTTCAACTCATTTGCAACCTCTGGAATAGTCGCTTTTTCTTTTAGCATCTCGACATCAACAGTAAGAGATTTAATAAAGAATGTATCAGCTTTAACTTTTTTATCTATTTCTTCAACGGTAGATATAGCGGCATGTGTGCTAACTAAAGCAATCACATTAAAAATTAAAACCAGCAAGCAAATAATAATTCCTACCCAAACAGGCAAAATCGGAATCAACATACATATCATTCCGACTACACCCATTGTAATCATTCCCGCATAACTAATTCTTACAAGTGAGATGTTGTAGAACAGTTTAGAAAGGTTCTCTTCTTTAAATGTCAACCAGCCAATCGCCAACTGACTAATAAGCATAATCGTTACAAATGCATATCCAACCCAAAAAGACCCCGTAAACCTATCTATCCCTGCAATTGTTCTAGGAACAGCAAAAACGACCACATTAAATGTGATTACTATTAAGATCCAAATAATCATGAAATATTTAAACTTTGATCTCATAATAAGATCCCTCCAATCAAATCATGTCACGTAATTCTTTTTTCGCTTCCTCAAATTCTTCAGCGGACATAAAACCCGAATCTTTCAACATAGTAAGTTTTTCAAGTTTCTTCTTGAATATAGCCATGTCATCATCTTGATTATTTGACGGAGTATGATTAACGGTTTCATCTTTCAGTTTAATCATTCCTGGTATACCCTCGTCCGGTGTTTCCTGATTTTTAGGAGACCCTATCGGCTCCATCAGACCATTCATTGTTCCATTAGCAATTCCATTTATTGCATTACCAAACGCTCCTCCTGCTCCAAATCCAATACCTATACCCATTGCAGCATTACGGAGATCCGAACCGCTACCTTCATTACGTGCAACATCTCCCATCACATCGAATCCTCTCTCTTGCTGATAAGAGTATCCCTCTTGGGCTCGTTTTGTTGCCATCGCCTGCGACTGAATCACTGTTTCCTGTGCTTTCGTTTGAGCCTGTATAACTCTTACTCTTTGGTTTAATGTTGCTTCTGTAATATCGGCAAATTGTTTGAAATGCAGTTCCTTAAACTTCTCATAGTTAGCGTCACCGTCAGGCTTCAATACTGAAGTGACAAGGAAGTTTTCAAGAGCAACTCCGTAATCCTCGAAATCCGGTTTTAACAGTTTTTTTAAATCCTCCGAAAAGGACGTCAGATTCTCGTCAATTTCAAAAATACTGATAGCTTTCGCTTTCATAGTCTGAGCAATATATGACTTTACCTTCGTCATAAGAAAAGCTCTGAAATAATCGACCAGCCTTGATTGACTGAGATAATTCTCCGTTCCCACAAGCTTAAGGAGTAGTTTTCTGGAATCTTCTACACGAATACTCATCTCCCCGTGCGCCCCAATTGAAAGAGGAAACCCATATAATGGCTCAACATATTGCACCTTAGAATCTGTTCCCCATTTAATAGACATTTGTTCAGTTTTATTTATGAAATAAACCTCGCAATGAAAAGGGGTCTCATCACCTGTTGTTCTGTTTAGAAACTTTCCTATTTTGGGGATGTTTTGTGTTTCAAGCGTATATCGCCCCGGCCCAAACAAATCAAGTGCTTGACCATCCCTAAAAAATATAGCTTCCTGTGTCTCATGTACAATGAGTTGTGTGAGTGAATTAAAATCCTCTAAAGGGAATTTCCATATAAATGTGGTGTTATCACCCTCATATTTTATAATATCTGCTATTTGTGCCATTTACTTATCTCCTCATTTTAATACTTCTACTCAGACAATACAGGATTAGCTATACAAAAAACAGTATGGCTGTCACCTCCAACCATAACACCCAAATCAGTTATGCCTTCTACATTAATCTCCACCGGGAATGATTTAGTATCTGAACCTATCTTTTCTAGGGCATATAATTGTCTTCCATCCCCAAAGATACGAATTTCCCCATAGCTACCATTCGATACATAGTCTTTTTCTACTGCTACCACGAATCTAAAATATCGGTATTTTCCATCAATTGCATATTTCCAGCACCAGTCATAAGGATCGCCGTCGGAATAATGATTACTTTCTAGTACATAGTCATATATATTTCCTAAAATATCTTCTACTCCGCGTGCCTCGTATGTATGGACTTGGGGCTTATAATAAGGCTCTAACTTCTCTAGTGAAACAATTTCTACTCTACCTTCTTTGAGTAAAGAACTAATAGAGTCGTCAGAAATAAGAGCACATTTCTTACCATTTACAAATGATCGCATCTCTGTTTCGCCTTGTGATCGACATATATTTTTGGCCTCTTCAGCTATTTGGTTATAATATATTTCTTTAGCCTGATTAAAAAGATCCGCCGCCTCGCTGTATCTTCCCCATTCATCTGCTGTGTCTATCAACAGTAAATAATCTCCGCAAGATGAATAATCACCAGTATTAAACAAATCTGTTGCTGTTGCATAAAAAGAATCGCCGATTTTATTCAAATAATCCATAGAGTCCAAATAATCTCTTATTTCTATAAATAATCTCTGAGCCTTTTCATATTCACCACTCTCGTAAGCGTTAACAGCATTTTCATACTCCTGCATATTCTGAATCTCGACAAGTTTTTCGTCGACTTTCTTTAATAAAGCGACCGTCTTTGTGTAACTGCCACTAGTTTCAGGTATATTTCCTAAAATATCTCTAGCCTTTTCATATTCTTCCATACTAAAGAATTGTTCACCCTGCTCGTATAACTTTCCGCACGCATTCTCAATATACTCATTTGAATCAAGATATCCAGACATTCCTGCCAATACATCGATTGTCTCCAAGTACAATCCTTCATTGAAATAAGCAACGCCCTTGTTATATGCGTCTTCACGCGTTGTAATACTTTCGTGAGCTGAACTTAAATAGTCTACAGAATCCTTGTACCCACCCAATTTTTCAAATATTTCAATAGCATTCTCATACTCACCATTATTGAAATATGAAACCGCTTTTTGATAATTATCATTCTTTTTTGAATAGGTAACAGACACGGCCACTATAATAATCGCTACCACAGCCACTGCAACTGTACTTGTGATAGCAATAATCTTTTTCCTTTGCTTTTCTGCATATTCCCTTTTCTTGCGTGCTATTTCAGCAAGTTCGTTCTGTCTTTGTTCTTCAAGCTTTCGGTCAGCTTCGTCAGCTTTAGCTTTAGAAATCTTATTTTTACCTTCATATACTTTGTTTGAACTATCCTTATAGGATCCAAGAGCTTCGAAAATCTCCACGGCATTCAAAAGATTGTCTTCAGAGTCCCGATTAAACAACTCTAAAGCTTCTTTGTACAAACTTTCCATATTAACTTCAGAAAGATTGTCCCCATTTACCTGAAAAAGTCTTCCACAATACTCACATTTCGCAATACTACCATTAATAAAAATGATAGAGCCACCACATACATCACAGTTGCGCACACTTATTTCCTCCTATATTCTCGATAGGCGTACCTAACTAATTATATCATTTTTTATTTCATCCACTGCGTAATTCATCTATCTTTCTTTATTTTTTGTAATGTTTTTTTCATAGGTTTTTTACTAATACTCTCTTTTGCCCAGTCCTCCTATCCCAATGATTTGATATACGGTATACAGCTAAAACTCTATCCTTTATTAATATAACGATACAAATTGAATATTATCCATTTGTTTACCAAAAAGCTGAGCAGTTCTTTTGAACAACACAGTTTTTCCTGTGTGCTATTTATTGCCACTTCATCGGTCTATGATAAGTCTTCATTTTCTTCTAATTTCATAAATTCAAAACTAAAATCATCGTCTTTAATCATCCATAAGGGAGTAAGCTGTGGGGCATTGTAATCAACAACAATTCCTTTTAAGAAATCTGGGTCTTCCAACTCCATTTTTCTTCTGACATTGATTCTTGGAAATCTTTGTAATCCGATGCAATTAGATATACGCTGCACTCATCCTTTTCTCCGCTATCATAGTTAAGTGCAAATAACACATCTTTCTCAGCTTCAGACAAAGCTTTGATGTAGTCACTAATAATACCCACATCCTCCAATGATGCATTACCAGTAACCAAGAAAGTAAACTTAGTCGCACAATAATTGTCAGTTATTGTAGCCATTGAATTAAGTGCCATTTTTACAGCATTTAAAGCCTTGTCCTGTCCTTCGCCATATCCCTTGCCGATATGGATGAATCCCTTTTTGCATAACGTATCATAGATATCCTCAAATGTCAGATATATCGTATGTGGAACATTAAGCATTAACACAAGGCACTCTATCGCATCATAAAGCTTATCTTCAGCTAGGTAGCTGTCTGCCAAAGTTTTCATCTTTTTGTTATCATGCTTTGGATTTTCCACAAATACACTGAATATAGAGTCAAATCCACGATGAATAAGATCCGAAATTAAACGTTCTTCATCTGAATTAGCAAGATAAACCTTTGGTGTCAATCCAATAACAAGAATATTTCTATCCTGAGCAGCTCTCACTATTGAATATAGTACATCGTCTGGATTATGGGACTCAAAGACTATAATAAGCATTTCAATTCCATCCAACAGATCCACATACCATGAGTCACCTGGTTTAGGCGACGTTCCTTCACGGTCAATAAAGCAGGATTCAACTCCTTTTAGTTGTGCCGAATCTACTCTGCTTGTTATTACTTCTCCAATATCTCCGAATCCCAATACTTTTATTTCTGTTATCTTAAATTCTTTACTATCCATATATAAATCCCCCGTTCTATTCGATAGTCTTTTACTCATTATCAAGAATCATTTCCGTCATATTATCGTAGCCAATCTTAATTGGCTCCTTAGATTGCATGTACTCCTCTTCCCGATGTTCATATTCCTCTTCTGAAATAATAAACTTATCCTCGGGTCTTTTAACTGAATCTAGATGCGTATGATCTGGCGAAGTCTCTGTTTCCTCAGCATAATCAGCATAACATTTCATAACTTCTGAAGAACCATCACTCAGAAGCCTTCCCACCACTTGCACACTACTGTCAGCTATTTCATAAAAGTAGTTTTCAAAATATCCCTGGTTGCCATATTGAGCTTTGATTCTGTTTTTCTTTTCAGAATACCAGCAAAATCCATATTGTGAGAATTCTCCTAAATAAATTACTGAATCACTGTCTGAATTATATTTATAGATGTGAACTCCACAAACAGTATTGGTATTTAATGTTACACAAAGCTCTGGTACATCATCATCGTCAATCAAACCTAATGCTATATGAATTGAATCATATTCACTATCCGGCCAATTATTCTTATCATTCAAGAACTCTTCATAACAATTTACTGCCGGTGTTTCAATGAAAGATTCTTCATTTTCAAGGAACTCAGTATCTACATATTGTAAATACTCAGTAACGCTTGATACACTTCCGATTTTCGTTGCCTCTTCAGTAGATAAAGCATCGTTTTCTTCTGTTGTTTCAACTACTACATCTACTGGCTCGTTATCGTTTGTTTCTTTGCTTTTACCACAAGCACTAATCATGGCAATTGCGATAATTATTCCTAATGTGAATCTACACTTATCCATTAATCTCCCTCATACGCGCCCAAAAACACTTTAGCAAAATGGCAACTCATCACCTATGTTTTTCCCTATTTCAAATTCATTCTCATTTAAGATTTCATGTTCATCTAGCTCACTAAGGCCTGAAAACAACAGCGCTCTGTAATGATCTCGTTGCTCTTTAGTGAGATTACCAGTAATGACATTACACAGATCTTCATAGTATGAAAAAGTTCTATCAATTGAAATATGAATTTCACCACTTATAACCCTCTCATCTAAATCAACACAACCATAAGTGATAACAGAATTTTCCACATATATTATACCGGTTGAAATATCAAACTTAACAAAAGGCTTGTTTTTATTATTGTTAATCTCGGATATTAAGAGTGCCATGCATGCTCTATCAGAAGGTTGCACCAAAAATGGATATATGCACCTTATAGTTATATATCCAAGCCATACCCAAATCTCGATATCAATATGTTTATCATCTCTGTCACATGAATACTTAAAACACTTTTTAAGTTCATGGTCCTCAATAATATAATCTATTCCATCTTTGTCGAGGATTGTCTGCACAAACTCTGAAAGTACCTGCTTGCCCTCTTCTAGTTTTTCCCCATAATCAACATTTTCAATATCCATTATATTTTTCCTCACATAAGGTCCGCGGATCATTTATCCTTACCAAGGCCAAAGAACCGAACTGAATTTTCATAAGTAGTGTTCAGCATCTCTTCTATCTTAATTCCTTTTAAGGCTGCTATCTCGTTTGCTATTTGCACCAAAGAATGAGAAGTATTAAGTTTCTCACAGTAACCGAATGGCTTCTGGAAAGGTGAATCTGTTTCTAATAATATTGCTTCAAGAGGCATTCTCCTTACCGCCTCTCGAAGAGGAGTATTTTCAGGCCATGTTGACTGCCCCTCCAACTCCAAAATATCGAATCCCGGCTTGAATCATTTCATTCATCACAATCTCATCATACAAGAAGCAGTGAATCTCAATCTTACCCTTAAAGTTACATTTCCCCAAACTGATTGATTTATTCTCGCTCTAATCTTGCTACTATATAAGCATAGAGGAGGAACCAAAAAATGAATACTAAAGGAAACCTATAAGGTACCGTCACTGTGGCAGGATCCCGGTGGCGATGCTTTGGGGTTATAAGCTCTCTTCTATTTCTTTGATTTCTGGAATTATATCGTAATCATCCGTTACTGTAATTACTGCATATGTAGCTTTATCACCTGTGACCTGGGGATAACAGATGCTTCCTGGGTTTACAAAAACAATACCCGTTTCTTCGTCCTTTACTATTTCAGCATAATGGCTGTGCCCGAAGAGAACTATATCAGCACTGGCTCTGATGGCAGCATTCTTTAAAGTTCTAAGATCATCCTCATATTTAACATTATAATCATTTCCGTGTGTTACCCACACCTTGAAATAACCAGCCTTAAACTCTTCATCTTCAGGATAGGCATTACCAAAGTCACAGTTTCCACGTACTACCCGTACTTCATAAGCAAGATCATCATCTACGATGGGTTTAATTGATCCTTGTACATCACCGCAATGAACAAGAATATCAAAGGGATATTCCTTTTCAATAGCCTTTCTTGCAAAGCCTGAATAACCATGTGAATCTGAAATCACAAGCATTTTACACATGTTCATTGTTATTCCCTCTCTCTTCACTTTCCCATATCTCTATTATGAAATCCTTTGCATCGAGCTCCTCTTCTTCACCGAAGATATTGAGCTGTTTTGCCCCCTTTAACATCTGGTCATATGCTTTCTTTTCTTCATCAGTCAGTTCTCTTGCCAAAGCTTTCTCCTACCTATAAATTACTCTTTTCTAATTATATGGCACTCCTAATTAATTGGCGAGACCAGACAACACTACGGGGATTCCCATAGCACCGCCTGGCCTCTAATGATATTTGAAGTCTAAGTAATTCCTTTTCCTGTAGGCATATTCTATATTAGATAAACGATATATGCCTATGATCAAAAGTAACAAAAACAGTTGTTGTTGAAAGATAAGTTCATAATAAGTTTCAAAATTAGCGCTTTCTCTGACTAGCTGTGTTTAACTGTTAACCACCTTTTACTTCATTGATATAAGCCCCTTATCTGTAAAACTATCGTTTAGCAAGAGCCTTAACAAACTGTAATACCGGCTTTCCAAACTTTTTAATTCCTAATGCACAAATTCCAAGTACACCAAATGTTCCAACCGCTCCTCGCATATCGTTATCTGCACATTTAGGACATAATTCTAGTTTTGAATCACCGACTAGTATTTTGCCACATTGAATGCAACGTCTTTCAATTTTCTTTTCCATAATAATCATCTCCTGTTAAAATATAAACTTCTCCGGATTCTATTTTGTTGTATGCCTTATTTAGCATCGGCTTCATCTTTTCTTCCAGGTAATACCAGCAATCTCTATTATCATCTGTGTATTCGATGTTCTCGTGTATCCATAATGCTAGAGACAAATTAGGATCTATAACACCATTTTGAAAAAGTCTTTCGATATTTGCATGGTAACCCTCAAGAACAGCTCTCTTACCTTCGCTATCTTTAAGATGATGAAAAACCTGGATTTGTAATCCGACGTATCTTGTGACTACCATAGTGTCGCTTGCAAGTCTGGAAATATTACTATCAATGCTCTTCCTATTTATCCTTTGAAACCACTTTTTATGGGCTTCCTTCGCTAAATTATTTTCTATGGTATTCATATCTACATAGACAGAATTTATTGCTGTTCTTAAAAATCCAGATGCCTTAAGCAAATAGTTACGCCTAGCTACTGCAGATGTTTGATATTGAGCCATTAAAATATTATCTCTAGCATCAAGGAAGGGCCTCACAATAGCTTGATTCCTTGAAAAATCAATCAAATATTCCTGCTCTGATATCATGTGGTCGAGTTTATCGGAAATCTGTCTCAGCTGCATTTGTGTAAGCATATTTTGTGATATTTCAGCAGTAACATCCGTACGCTCAACCTTCTTTAATGTGACATCCTTTATTCTTGTTTTTGTTTTAGCATCCACAAGTACTGCTCTTATATTTCCCGAAACCTGCTTTGATTCACCAAGTACTAATTTGCCTGCTTTGTACTGTTCTCGAATGTCCTCTGGTAATGATGCGAAATCCGGGACCAAATCAAACTCCGGAGAACTAAATACTCCTACTGAGCGAATGGCATTATTGACTGTGCTTATGTCAGCAATAGGGAGCTCTCTAACAGTAATTATTCCATCGGTGTTTATCAGTTCCCTCGACATGTCCTCCATAGCGATTGAGTAAAAATCACTCATTCGCATAATATCGCTCCCAGTTCTATCTTCCTCCGTCACAAGTATGGCTAATTCGCTTAGCGTTTCTTCTGTTACGGTAGTTGATGCTGCTTCAACTTCATCATTCTGCTTCTTTTTTTTAAACATAAAGTCTACCTCTTAAAATATTTGAATCATTGAAGGCCTTCTTCAGTCCCTACTTGAAGAAGCAAGGACTGAAAAAGCCTTTCTCCTTTGAACAATTGTGTTTATCTGCTGAGTCACATCAGTCAATATACTGATGCAACCATTCTGGCATATCCGGATCATCAAGAGCCCACGAATCCACTATTTCTTCCTCTTCCTCCCAATTGTTTTCATGACCATCAAAAAACTTCTGCCTATGACACTTGTACTTAACCACCTCACTTCCTTCAAGCCTATACTCATTCCAATAGTAGTTCTGTTTGCCATAACCCGGCCATGAATTAGTAGTATAAATAGTCATATGATCCTCCTTTCAGAATCAAACTTCAATGATCTCAAAGTCCACATCATCTTCCTCATCCAATGGATAGTCACCAGGATTTGATAAATTCAAAGTCTCAGCGCCCAAATTATAGCAACTACACAAATATAATCCGTGCTCCTCCGCTTCCTGTTCGGTATCGAATAAGTTCATCATCAAGCTCGGTTGTTCCATCTGAATACTGCATTTCAACCTGATACTTTGCCATAAATTACACCTCCCTTATTCATCTCGCCCCTTAAGAGCCATAAACCCTAATGCCATTACAATAAGATCATCTATCGGTCCGGGATAACCATCCACCGGAGATAGTACATACAAGAGAATCAGTACGATTACAATTAAGCGTCCATTCATCAGTATTTCCCTCCTTTCAAAAATGAGCTAGCAGCCACTACCGTAAGTAATGTTGCTGCAGCAGTACCAAGAGCTGTTAATACATAGCCTTTCCACCTGATTTCAGTAGGCTCGATTGGTTCTTTAGTATCCTTCGCTGAATCAGATCCAATCTTCTCGTCTTCAATGAGGATATCCTCTTCGCTTGTTTCGCCCTCCAACCTGTCCATAAGTATTGCAAAGTCGACTTTAAACTGAGCAACATCAAAGTCAAACGGATATTTTTCCATACATCTTTCGCTCTCAACAGCATTTGCAATGTTGTTCATAGCATCTTCATCCAAGGAATCCTGACATGTACTGTCTGAAATCACATATGGTAGCTGGCTAAGAAAGCACGTTGTAAATTCCTTACACTTATTCCTGACTTCTATATGGTCGTTAGTAAAAACAACTATGCTCTTTATGCATGGAGGATTAATCCCAGCTTCAATCAGCAATTCTCGTAACATCCGTTCTCTGAGTGACATTTTTCCGCCAATGTTACTGTCCCACTTAAGAAACTCTCCAGTCCGGAAATAATTACCTCCTTCATCTATAAAGATATCCTTTGATGTATTCTTGACTTCAACTACATATAGCCCTTTGGTAGTTACAACAACTGCATCGAGTTCTGTCTTTTCTTCACCTCTTGTCAGTTCTACGTTTTTAAGAATTATGCAGTCTTCTTCTATCCCTTCTAGACACTTAAATGCTTTGAACTCACCTCGGTTACCTGAAATGATTGCTTTGATTTCACTGCAAATGACCTTGCATCCATTTTCAAATCTTTCGAGCTCCAAATCAGCTACATGGTCTAAATCACTATTCATTTGTTCAAGATGCCTTTCAACATCCCACAACTTAAGGTTGCCTAAGTCTGCGTGATCTTCATTAAATGTAAGTCCAACCACTTCCTGTTGAAGGTTAAATAATTCCTGGAGAAGTTCATTCCTGTAATAGCTATCCTTCTCGAAAGATTTCATGTTTGATACAATTGTTTCGACTCTATTTGTATTCATATCTGCTTACCTCCTTGCTTTTTTCGCGGTTTCCTGTTGTTAAGGTAATAATAAAACCGAGTTGCATTTATAGCAATACAAAACGCCATTTTCGCAACCTGTATATAATATGTTGCAACTAAAGCCTTATAACGTTATTTAAATGCAACTTTGCAACATGGTTTGCAACCTTTCTTACCAAAACGATACTTTTTGCAACTTTTTGGAACTATTTGCAACAAAAAAGGCTATCAAAACGAAAGAACATCGTTTTGGTAGCCTCTTTTAGCTATGTATTTTTTTATTACAGTTGATTAAATAGCCTCATAGTAGTATCCGGTCCCTTGTTTCCATTCTGAGTCTTTACATTGCTGCCTATAAAAGAATTTTTAGATACTCTAACTGTGTATAATTTTTGATCGAATATTGGTACTGCCATCTCATTTATAACGCAGCACGCCACATACATATCCGGTTCAAGTACATCAATAATCGTTTTTCCTGTATTGATCACAGAATCTACAATAATTACATTCTTGGTGTTCGGTCTCACAAATCTCTCATGTTTAGGATCATATGTCTGGAACTTACAGCCTAACTCAAAATAAATTCCTTCTGCAAAAAAAATCCCACCTCTAAGCATTGCAACAATTGTAGTATCGTCTGAGTTCATTCCTGTCATCTTTTGAGCTAGTAATGCACCCAACTCCATATGCGCTTTTGCCAATTCTGGTCCAGATATACCTGAATCTGACTTTGTTAAGGAAATCAATTCTTTTACTCTATCTGTTTTTTCAAGCTCTAACAATCTCCATTCCCTCCACATCTCTTCCTTTTAGGGAACGACTTAGTGTTCCATCAGATTTAGCCACTAAATATCCGTGATTAGCTTGCTTAAGCATATAATAATCGTTCATTCCATCACCTATAGCTATTACCATCTTTCCTGCCTCTTGAAGTTCCTTGGTAATAAAGTACTTCGATTCAGCTGCCATCTGGTTCCCATAGAATAGTGGAAGTTCCAGCTTTTTTGCAAGCCTTTCCCATATACCAATAAAGCCAGATGTCAAAATATATCCTTGTCCTTCAATCCTACAGATTACATTCTCGTTAAATCTCATTCCCAAGTCTTCTACGCAATCAATATGTATATCATTCAACTGAAGAAAATCGGAAAACTCTATATGATGTCTCCAAGACTGAAAGCCTGTATAAAAATTATTGTCGAATATATGCGTTCTGTATCCAAGCTTACCGCTACTATCATCAAGCGTCAGAGTCTTATCACCATCCAATAAGGTAATCGTATTCTCTTCTGCTGTTTTTTCCAGAATTGTCTCTGCACATTTATGTGCAAACTTTACGCAACTAAAACCACATGCAAGACTATTAATAAACTCAAGCACTAATGAAATATCTGCAAAATATCCTTTTTCAGGATTATCTATGATATAGAAATCTTTATTATTCTCATGGCAATATTTTCTTAAACCTTCAATTTCTTTATTTTGCCACGATGCTATATCATACTCTGCATATCTCTGATTTTTGACAGAATCCAACATCCTGTTCTTTAAAATTTCCGGATCTACATACAAATAGACAAAGGCATCATATAATTGTCCATCTTCCTCCGTAAAAACTATGCTTTCGCCAAAAGCATAATGACCATCTACAATAATACGATCTTTCTCTTTCAATTCCCGGGCAAGTTGTTGTCGTACTTCGGTTTGTTTATCTGCTGATAAAGAATGAAAATCAGGCGCTATTTCAAATAATTTCTTGCTGCCTGCAAATACCTCAAAGTTCTTTACCTCATCCAAAATGAATGATTTTCCAGCAGAAGGTAATCCATATAAACCAATTCTCATTTTTTTAGGCTCTCCTTATAGCATTTATCCCTGTCAAAAATCAATTTATACTTTTCCAATTCTTCAAACTCTATACTGCTCTCACCAATCGGAGGTAAATCAATACAATTACCACACAGATAAACTTTTCCGTTGGCAAAAAAATAATTATTTATTCCCGAGCCACATTTACCCCCATACATGGTACAATCTAGCCCTCCATGTCTGACATTCAAGCGTTTTTCAGCCAACTTCATAAATGACCTGTATTCATCGAGCGTTATTCCATATTTGCCAATCATTCTGGAAAATGTAATTCTAGTACCATAAGGAACGAAGAAGTCAATTACCCTATCAGCATTCGCTATGCTTTCTTTCCCAACTGTTGCATTAAATGTAGGATAATGGCCAGTGACATTCTTGTACTTTTCAATATTTGCGATTACTACATCATAAGAATTACAACGGTTCATATTATGCAATTCCCGGTATCCATCAAGTGAGAATCCAACATTTACATTATGTTTCTCAAGAAATTGCCAATCCTCATTGTTAAGATCTATCGTGCCATTTGTTATCGTATAAACATGAATAAATGGGTTGTTTTCTATATAAGACAAGTAATTCTTAAAATTCTCAATATCAAGTAGTGTCTCACCATTACCAACAAAGCCAATCTTAAAGTCACTACGAGCATATTTCATTACATTTTCAAGGATTTTATAAACATCCATCGGTGCATCTTCAATAATGCCTTTTTCATGAAAATGACAATATCTACAGTTAAGGTTGCACTTGTTGTTTATCGAAATGCATATTCTATCAATCATCTACGTCCTCTACTGTCTTTGTTACGTTTAAATCGATCTTTTAATGGTCCTAACTCAAGGAATTCCTCGTAATGTTTCTGATAATCCTTGCCATTTATGTCCACAATTCTCGTATCGGCACCAGCATCTATCAGTATATCTCTGCATTTTACATGCCCATTAGCACATGCTTTAATCAACGCGGTAAACCCATTTTCATCTTGTTGGTTTATGCTTATATCTTTATGCGCACAAAGCATTTTAACTATTTCAACTTTTCCCCACCATGCAGCTATCATCAGAGGCATATTTCCTTCATTTCTCTGCCTTACTTTGCCTGCTCCATGAGGATTTCTACTACCTGCATTTGGATTTGCTCCGCATTCATCCAATAAAAACTTGACCATTTCATCTTGATTTTTTAACTGTATTGCCCATGATAATGCTGGAAGATACTTATTCGCAGACTCCCTTTTATTCACATCAGCATGATTCTCAATTAGCCATTTTATTTTTTTCATACGTCGTTCAATTGGAATATCTGTTCTTTTTACGCACGAAATAATCAGAGTAGATCCATCCTGTAAATATGCATCTATCTCATCCTTTGATGGCGGTTGAATTTTACTATAATCATCTCCATAATATTCATTAACCTTAAGAAGACAATCCATATTCACAAGGTTTTGCTTTGTCGCCAAATATTCACGCAAGAATAATGCGGATATATGCACTATCTCGTCCTGCTTCAGATATACAGAATAATCTACATCTTCTGAGATAATATCTACATCAGCGCTATATTTTTCTACCACATCTTTAGCAATGGTAATTATTTTTTTGTCGTCATTTTCTTCGCTTCCATCACCTGTATATGAGAATACTTTCGCTTTTTCACTTTCCTTTATGCTTTTTTCTACTTCCCATGCACGTTTACTAATCCCAGTAGAATACTTATGATCATAGTTGTTTTTTATTCTTACTAATTCATCAACAACTATTTCAGGAATAATGACTCTGCCGTATTCTCGACTGAGAGTATCAACAAGATGAGTATTCTTTAGAAGCGCAGAGGTATCCGGTATAGCTATTTTTTCTCCCCTTAGGAATTGCTCAGTTTGTCTGTCTGACATTCCCAAAGCTTTACAGTATCTTCTGGCATATTCTTCAAGTTTCCCTTCTTTATACTTACCAGCCTCCGCTTTAGAAATATAGGTTTTATCTATTTTAACCCCTTCAGAGTTATGTATTTTAAGTGCCATCTCCTCAAGTGTAAGGCCATTCTTATTGCGTAATTCAGCCATTCTCTTACTAATAAAAGGAATACTATTGTCAGCCATATCAACCTCCTATTTCATGCAGAATATTTATATAATAATTTTATCACTGGTTGCATTTTTATCAATCACAAGACGCATTTTTGCAACTCATATATATTCTTTTCAACTTTCCGAACATAATAGTCGGTATATGCAACAAATAGCATCTACATGCAACAAACTTATACATTCAATATAAAGGCTTTCTTATCTCCATTGTGACATGTAATCCTCTCTGTTAAATCTTTATTATATAACTCAAACGCCCCTTTATATGGGTCATTATATTTTGTATAGTTTTTTAGAGATCTCTGGGGATGAAAAAGGTTATCAGGGTTTATGGATGTTTTCATCTGTTCTGATAATATCTAGGAAAGGAAGTTTTAAGTAAGTAATGGACAATCGAGAGATTTTGAGCCAAAAGGAGATCAGCTCAGAATTCAGTCAAATTGGAGAGCACATGTTTACAATCCACTGTATTAAGGACAATATCAGTCTTCTTGCTGATGGTCTTGCTCTTAAGGATGATAATGAGAGCAGCAATGCTCTTACGCTGTGTGCTGATACTCTGGCGGAGGCAGTTGGAAAGTTATCTGAATGTATAGACATTCTTGATATGAAGTTCAATAGAGAAAATAAAAGAACAGTATCTGATAAGGATGAATGATTTTTAATCTTTATATCAGGTAATTAAAGGCAGGAGATAGGTTTCTCTTGCCTTTTCTTATATATGGGGATGTTGAGATAAGTCCGCCACCCTTTACAGAACCAAAAAGAAGCGCTGTCTGGCCATGCCGACGGTGAGAAACTAAAGAACAATCTGCTCTTCTTATCACCGTCTTTTGCCTGATTGTGGCGCTTCTTTTAGAACCTATAAAGGGCATGCCCTTACGGGTGGCTGGTATATGCCTCGGGATCCAAATCTAAGAACAATCTGTTCTCTTTCCTATGCTCCGCATCAAAACACTTCAAATTCAGATGAATCTACACTTTCCAACTGACTTTCTTCCAAAGCACATTTCAAAATTGATGTAGTATCTTTTTCTACATAATCATTGATTAGCCTATATTTTTCAGCAACTGGTAATGAAGACTCATCGATAATGCTTTTAATGACGGTAATAAAACCTTGTGTCAATTTATCTTCGTCATACATTTCAGCACTAGCACTATCAATTATTTCTGTAAATACTCTTATGGCATATTCAATCTCATTCCTGTACTCCTTATATTCACTGCTGTCCTTAAAAAAGTAATGGATGACTTTCAATCTATGTTTATTTGTATACTCATCATTTAAAGACATCCCACTTAACTGAAGGAATGCAATAAATACACTCATAATTTCCATTACATTTAAATCATATCCGTTGGTCAACAGCAGAAGTGCCATAATATCAGCAATAATTTCATCTTTAGGAAGAGTAACCATCTCTGTATGTTCCTGACAAAGTTTACAATAGATACTTACTGCGCCGATAGAAAGTTTCTTAACCTCTAAATTGGTGCCCCTAATGGAAGTACCCATCACATAGTGCGCATATTCATGTAAAATCAAAACAGAATCCATTACTGTTGAACAACTACTGCCCTTTAACAAGATGGCATAAATATTATCATTTCTTAGTAATTCCATAGCTAAATCCACATATGTATTAGTGAAAATTTTTCCTCCATATTCATAGTGAATACGTCTTTCTATCTCAAAGAGCAAAAGATCCACATACATTAGTACAACATTCCTATCTAAACCCAGTGTTTCTCCCAGAAAAATAGCTACCAATGTCTGTGCAAAGAGATTCACATTTTCACTCATTCCTGTGGTATAGCATATTAGACTTCCGCTAATGTTTTCATTGTTAACCGTATAACAATTTGGCATAGGATTTTTAACTTTGCCGACATAAATAGAATCATCTATTTTGTAGACCGATTTTTCCTTCAAGCTTTCAATTAACATATTAAAAGAGTAATCATTACTGTACGGGAAATTAGTCTGCATTGCCTCCATCACATGAAGGTCATATGAAGACAGCTTCATAAGCTTTGCTAAGTATTCTTCTGGAATCTCCATGATTGCATTTTCAAAATTGTTTACAAAATATTCTTTTGGTGTCATGACTAATTACCCCCATTATTTAGTTAAGACGGAATTTATTCTCTGTATCAGGACTAATCGTTTTGGATAGAATAAGATCATTTAGACACAACTTGATTTTAGCTCTATCCAACTCGCAATTGCATTCCTCGACCCGGTGAGGACATCTCTTACACGAAACACTATTACATAAACCATCAAATTCGTTTTCTAACGTATCTATGGTTGCACCTTCAAAATACTTGTCATAATATAGTACCCTGCTGAAAACACAACAGTCCTCAGGCTTAATAAAGTGAATTGATTTTTCTATATTTCCGGTTATCGTTCCAATTCCAACGGCAACTCCCTTTGTGTAGAAAATATCACACAGGCATGCAATGAGAAATATTGTGGTTTTCTTTATGTTTATATATACATTAATATTGGGAACAAATAGATTATCACATTGCTCCAGAATAAGAACTGGCTCAACATCTGTTTTGATAAACTCGCCATCTGTTCCTTTGAATTCTGTAAGCAAATAACGAAGGACAACCTTCTTTTGATCTTCATCGGAAGTAATATTGTCATCAATAAAACTTAGAAATTGCTCGAGAGTAATAGTTTTCATGTCATTCCCCCACTAACAGACTCATCTTGAAAATCAAACACAAAATTCAATATGAATACTTGTTAAAACTTTTTTCACCCTTAGCTTAAAAATCAGATTTGCATATACTTCTAATATGACAATAAAAGTATAATACAAATCTGATTACAGATATACTCTCTATTCTGCGGGAAAAATACGTTTATTTCGAAAAAAATGCAAAATAATTAGCATCAGAATTTTATGTGGTATTGACCCCTGACCAATAGATAAATGATATACATTTTTATGGTTGGTTTTTCCATAAGCAATTTTTTCAGTTGTCTAGTTATCATTTCAGTACTTATGAGTTCATATCGATAACTTCAAAATTGCTCCTTTTAGGTATTTTATTATTTACCCAATGGTTTTCTTTTTCATGTAATCCGAGAATCTAAGCCACTCTATCTTGATCTGCCTTGAATCCCATTCTTCATTTAATTTGTTCCACTCTTCATCAGAGATCTGGCTCTCAGGAAGGCGTGCAGCTTCATCAATGTCAGTGTATGGCTCTTTTATATGCACAGGTCTTTCCCAATATCCAAGAAATTCATCGGAAATAAAGCCATAGTCTCCCCATCCATATTCTTCTAGTATCTCGATATTCGAAGGATCATAGTGTAGTCTTTCTGTTCCACTATAAGCAGCGCCACCACTTCCTGTTTCATAGATATATCCATCTGATCCAAGCCAATGGAGATCCCTGCTTCCGCCATCACAAATTTGTATAACCTTACCATCCATAAGAGCATATGCCCTTTCAAAGTAGTCTTCAGGAATCCAGTCTGCATCAGCATCACTTACTACTCCGAAGATGATTTCGAAATCACCGTCGCTGTTAAGGTCAGCGTAAGTATAGCCTACATTGTCGAGGTTGAAGTTATAGTCCATCTCATAATATGATCCGGTATTCATGACAGAGGTATCACTCTTATCTTTAAGGACTAGGCCGCTTACAGTATATTTCCCATTTGCATTAAAGCTCTGGTTCTGCCACTGCATCACTTCTTCATAGGATTCAACGATCTTGTCAAAAGCTCCTTCATAAAGTTCATCATACTTTTGGATAAATGCAGGGTCTGATAATCTGTAGACATAAACACCGTTTTCCTCATAAAGGTAAGTGCGGTCATACTTTCCTTCTTCCGGTCCTCCAATGCCTATGACCGTTTCAGAAGCGCTATTATCTTCTGTAGGTTCAGTATCTGCTTCCTCTGTTTCGGTTTCAGGACCAGACAGCGCATCTTCAGAAGGCTCCGGATCAGCTGTGTTTTCTTCTTTGCTTTCTTCTTGTGCAGGAATTTCCTCTTTCTCCGCTTCGCCGGAAGTGTTTTCTGCCGCGTCCTTGGTATTATCTTTATTTTCTTCTATGACTTCTTCTGTCTTGGTTTCAGTAGTATTTTCTGCAGGTGTATTAGAGCAGCCTGACAACAATATGGCAGCTCCCATGAGCATCAAAGGTAATCTTCTTTTTATCACTTCAGCTCTCCTTTATACTTCATTTTCTATTCTGCTATGACTCCCTCTTCAACATACTCAATAAAATCATTGATGTCCCAGTTGTTCCACCCCTTATTCTTAAGAGCAGTACGGACTTTTTCTTTCTGGCACTTACTTAAAGGAAGCGTCTCATTTATTTCCCATAGATACCAGGTCTTTGATATTATCTCTTCATAGACAGCCTTCCCGAGTGTCGGTATCTTCCTTATATATGCCTGTCCCCTGTCTCTGATATCTGAGAGAGAGTATAATCCGTTATCATTAAGGAGCTTTATAGCCCTCTTTGACATGAAAGTATCTTCCAGGCTGGTCTCAGCGATGAACTTTTCATATCCATATATAAGCCTGATACAATAAGATCCGCAAAGCCTTCTAATCGTTTCATTATTCATTGCCCTTACGCGGCTTGTATCAAAACCATATTTCTTTGCAATCTCTGGGTTAGTCTTTTTGAACTTGTAAGCTTCCAAAAATACTATTTTGTACTCATCATTCCTCATGGATTCTATGAGATATTTTAAGCCTTTTCTTTCATCTAGGTTCATTTCTTCCGGAAGACGTACATCATTATCAAGCTCAAAACACAGCGTCCTGTATAGGTTGAGGGGAAAATCATATCCTTCAGGCTTCTTGACATTCATTATCCATCCTTCCTAAATAACAAAACTCATCTCTTCAGTCAATCAATAGTGTCATCGAAAAGTTCAAGTTTCTCATCATTCTCCTGCTTTTTTGAAGCATGACTTCTGATGTTCTCCTTAATCTTATTCTTTACACGCTTTTTAGTCTTCTTTTTAATGATGTGGATAATTATACCTATGATAACAGGTGCCAAAACTATGGCACCAATTTCTATGCCATGCTTTATCTTAAGCCACATGAGTTCTTTCTTTTTCTTTTCGATAGCTTTGCTGATTCTTCCCATATTTACCCCTTCTATACCAAAGATTTTGATTCTTTATTCTTCAGGCCAGACAGAACCAACATCAAGCCCTTTTTCCGTAAGCCATTTATCTGTAGCTTGGACATATTTTTCTTTTCCATCATCTGATATAAGCGTTACAGAGAGCTTGGGATCTTCCCCTGGCTTTAATTCTTCACATCCGTAATCACCATCAAAAATCTGTTTTATCTTCCACATGATTTATATCCTCGGCTTTATCATATTTCCAAGCATCTCAAGTGCCTTTTTGTAGGACTCTGCCATGGCACCGGGGCTTTTTACTTCAAATCCAAGTCCTGTCAAAGTCTCAGTGTCGCTGATCTCTGCCATAATTAATGTCTCTCTTTCTGCAAAGTGATGCATTTTGCAGTAGTTTACGACATCGTCCAAAAAACTTACTCCGTCTGCTCTGTCCATGGTTTCTTCAAACATCTCACTGTGCTCATTCAGCCAGCTTATATCATTTTCAGACTCTATTATCATGACAACCTTCGAATGATATCTTTCCCTGTACATCTTTATCTGCTTTGTCAGGATATCCCTGTCAGCATCCCCATAGCATACAATTATGTTTGTGTACTTATTTCTGTTCATCATTGCCTCATTATCTTCTTACTAAATATTTCCAAAGTCAGATCATTCTGCTCTGAGGGCTTATCCTTCGGGTCTATGAAGATGGCTGTTTCATTAAGAGTATCTATGCCAAGAACACTTTTGAGTTTCTCAAATGCCTTCTCTGCTCCTGCTCCGCTCTGGCAGGCAAATGCAGATATCTTTTTGCCTTTGAGCTTTTCAAGGTTATCCGCAACAAATGTCCTTATTGGCGGTGTGATATTTCCAGCCCATACAGGAAAACCTATTATGATCTCATCATAATCAGAATCAAAATCATACTGTTCCAAATCTGGCTTTTCAGCCATAACTGCAGATTTCCCTCCCCAGAAAAACTTGCTAAATCCGCTTTTGGGAAATTCCTTCTTTGGAATAAGCCTCAGCTTATCTGCTCCTGTTACTTCAGCAAGTTTATTCGCAATGTATTCCGTGTTTCCCTCTAAGGAATAGTAAACAATTATGCATTTCATACTTTATTCTTCCCCCTTGTACCTTCCCATTACGTGATACTTCTCATCTTATTCTTATTTTTTCGTATCATCACTTTTGGGTTCATCATCTACAAGCTCAAAGCGGTCATCCGGCTGCTTACACCTTGGACAGACATCTATGTCCCTTATACTCTTTCCTTCCTTTTCCTCATCAAATATGTATCCACATACTCTGCATCTGTAAACTGCCATGACTACCCCTCCTTAAACATCAATGTTTAGATTTTAATGCCCCGGTCTTCTCATATACCTTCTTTTCCTGAAACATTCCTGACACATGTTGTACTTGTAAGACCAGTTAAGCTTCTTTCCGCAATATGCGCAGCTTCTAAGGTTAAGCTCCTGCTTATCAAGGATCCTGAATATTTTCTCTGAGATTTCTCTTTTTCCGTCAAGTATCTTATCAAGGTCATCCTCACTTCCAAAAATCCTGGTAAACGAATATAGAAAATCATACACGGCACTTGATGTCTCGAGCATAAGAAGTGCATTCTTATCTTCTTCACCGACATTTTTTTCTGAATACTCTGCCATAGTCCTGTCTAAATCAGGATATCCGCCATTAACAAGGATGCCATAGAAATCAAGATATACTCTGAAAGTATCTTTATTACCATCATCGATTGGAATTCTTATATATTTCCTTATAAGCTTCCTGTTATCCCTTATTTTTTCAAGTGCCCTTGCAACCGTTATCTTTTCTGAAATATCACCTTTATTGTAATACTTTTCAGCAGGTATCTTATTCCAGGTTTCAAGTATTTCTGATACTCTTCCATCCTTGTGAAGGAAATCCTCCGGGATATTTATCATGACCTGTCTTAAGGGAATAAGCCTGCTAAACAAAAGCCCCTCTATGGTTTCATAGTCATAGTAGGATGTCACATAACCTGTGTCGTATATTCCATATCTTCCGGCTCTTCCTGCTATCTGCTTAACTTCTGAGGAATTAAGCGGTCTTTCGTCGATTCCGTCAAATTTAATGGTCTGTAAGAATACAATCCTTCTTATAGGAAGGTTCATACCCATGCCTATGGCATCAGTAGCTACAACCACATCCGTGTCACCGTCTGCAAATTTCCTGGCTTCCCTGTGCCTCACATCGTAGGGGAGTGAACCATATATTATGCTGCACTTTATGTCATGCTGCTGCAGTTCTGCCGCAACGCTGTGTACATCTCTTCTTGAAAAAACAATAAGGGCATCTCCTTTTTTGACATCAGCTGGAAAATCAAAATCCCTGGCACTCTCATCCATCACAAGAGGTGTCTTTCTGTCATGATACTGTATTTCATAGGTATCCCCACACGATTTGATCATCCTGGTCAGAAGAGCCTCCGCATCCTGCGATGCACATACATGCACGGTCTTAGCTCTTACCCCAAGGATTGCAGAAGTCCAGTATCCGCCTCTTTGTCTGTCAGCAGCCATCTGTGCTTCATCTATGACCGCTATGTCCCATTCCTCTTCAAGATCAAGCATCTCTATTGTGGATGACTGATGAAATGATCCGGGCATCAGTATCCTCTCTTCCCCTGTAATCATTGAGCAGGGAACACCTTCTCTGTTCATCCTTTCATACTGCTCATAGGCAAGAAGCCTTAACGGTGCGAGATATATGCCATTATCAGCACTCTTTAAGTCCTCCATCGCCTGATAAGTTTTGCCTGAGTTTGTTGGCCCAAGATGCAGAATAAATCTTCTCTTTATCTCCCTTGCCAAAGGGAACAGTTCAGTGTAATCATTCGGTGTGGAGTTTTCAATATTTTCAAATAGGAGCTTCTTGGCCTCCATGTTCTTTTCATAGCGCTTTGCTGCACGCCTGTATCGGGGATTTTTCATCAGCTGTTCAAAGACAACATGTTCTGTAGCATTCTCCTTAATGAATGCCACTATATCCTTTATATGCCCAGATTCGCGAAGATACTTCACTATAACTTTTGAAACAGCCTTTTTTCTTCCGTCAGAGAGAAAGTTAAGAACATCAGCATCTTCTGATTCCCAAAGAACATCTATGATTACATCTCCAATATCCGGCATTAACTGTAAAAGCGATGTCTGGTTCATTTTCTTCTGAAAATCCCTGCAGAAAAATTCGATACGAGCTCCTGATAGCTCCTGTTTTTCTGTCTTGCCATACTCGTTTCGAAGGTCAACATAGATTTTTTTGGTCCTCAAAACCTCCAATAGTTCACTATAAACGGCAAACGAAACAGTAATATGGTCATTTTCAAAATAACTGTCAAAGACTTCTTTCGGAAAAACATCAGCCACCTTTCTTAGGTCCAGGTTATAATTTCTTTTTCTGCTTCTGTAAAAATAAGTTTTGCGTTTTTTCATTTCTGAATATATGTACTTTCCCTTTTATTTTTTTCCATAACTATATTTTACCATCGCTTCATTTGCACATATCTAAACTTTAAATTAAAAAGCCAGGTAGAAAACTTCTTCCACCTGGCCGGCATAATCACCAAGGATACGCGTAGAATTCTGCACTTTCAATCTCAGCATCAGAATAAGATGAGATTGAAAAAGGAGTATTCCCATTAGCTGCAACATCATCGACAAATGTAAACTCTATTGCTGCCACTTCATTATTGGAATCTCTGCAAATAGCAAGTACATATACTGAATCTATAGAATAATCATTTGAATTCTTGATTTCTCCGACAATCTTATCACCTCTTACGGCTGTATTTTCTACTGTAAGCTGTTTAAATTCATCTAATGAACCAGCATTTTTGAGATTATATTCTTCAACTTCCAGAGTCTCAAAGTCTACAGTACTTGGAGCTGCTTCCTCTACAGAAAAAGCCTGGCTTCCATATGTAAATTCCTCTCCGGGATAGATCATACTTAAAGTCTGATCTGTTGTATCAATAAGTGCATTATTCTCATCTCTTGCAGTTACTCTAAAGCTAGGAAATTCAACAGCAATATCTTCGTTGGGATTATAAAGAGTCACATAATAGTACAGATAGCCGTTTTTATTTACAAACCAGCCGGAGTCCTTGATTTCCAGCTCTTTAAAGTCAGAGGTTTCCATTTTCACAGAACCAAATGCGTTATCCGGTATTGCTGAAACATCCCAGTCACCCCTTACAAGGACTGCCTCTTTGCTTTCTCCCTGAATTGTAACTGTATAAGTAAGCCTGTCATTAGCATATGTGAATTTCTTTGAATCATCACTTGATGCTAAAATGCCGTTTCCACCATAAGTGCTCTGCGACGTCCACTCATACTTATCTGTTGCTTCTGTTGGGGCATCATATGTACCAACCCAATAAGTATATGGTGTCTCATCGCCTTCAAGTACCCAAAAAACACCAATGCGTCCATCCTCTTGTATTGTTGCTGCCATATAGGATTCCGCCTTATCCTCCTGGATCCATAGGCCGGTAAGATCAAGTGGTTCTTCTATAGCCTCTTCTTCCTTTGCAGGATCTGCAGCAGTCTCTTCTACAGAGGTCGTTTCTGAAGGTGCTTTTGTCTGTGCCTCCCCCGAGCCACATCCCAAAACTGATGTAGTGATCATTGTAATTACCAGCATTAAAAACATTTTTCTTCTCATTTTCTTTAAGCCTCCTTACATTCATCTGCTATATTATCTTTATATACACAAAAACTTACATTCTACTTTTGTTAAGCAATCGCTATCCCTGCAAACAGATCTCCCAATGAAAAGCTCAGGTGGTCGACTTCTTCTTTCCTTGCCGTTTCATAGAACTCATTGAGCCTGTAATCAGGATCTGTCTCAAGCTTTGTAAAAAGTACCGCAGTATTGGCAGCATCAACCAGACCATCATGAGCGCTTCCCTCGGGTGCAATATTTGATATGAAAAGTGCCTCTTCCAGGCTATATGCGCGTTTCTGATCCATTTTTCGCGAAAATGTCTTCTGACAGTCAATCCAATTAGCAAAAACAATCTCCAAACGGTCATCAGCTATACCTTTTTCTGACGCTTCATGGATAATCTGCATTGGATCTGAATCGCTCCACGATACACATCTGACATCATCTGCCGGCAACCAGTCTAAAAATGATTCCAGCGCTTCTTCAAAAGCAGGACCTTTTGCCACGTCTTTTTCTGTTATTCCAGTGAGATTCTCGATAAAGCTGTCTATGCAGCCATATTCCGGTTTAACATATGAGTTGAACTCGTCTACAACTTCATAGTTCTCATTAAGCAGGACAGCGCCAATCTGAATTGTTTCATTCCGATATTTAAATCTGTTTTTCCTATATCCCTTTGGAACAACACACATCTCTAAATCTACTACTGCATACTTCATAAGAAATCTCCTCTCAATTCACAGGATTTCATTACTGACTTACTACTTGTATATAGATTACAGAATATGCTGTCCCATAACTATGCCTTATCTGTCGAACGTCCATTCTGTGAGATATCCCCTTATTACAATTCAAGAATCTCCAGTAGTTCCTCTGTCAGATATTCCTTCAATATCTTTTCCGCATCCACGTTACCAAATCCATGATAGAACTCCTCCGCTACACCACCGGCAATTGCTCCGAATGTATCACTATCACAGGGCAGACTATAGATATTCCTGATAAAAGACTCATAATCTGTACTCTCGTAAAAACACCTCATGGCTGCAGGAACTGATCCCTGGCTGCTGACATCCCACTTGTAGCGCGGTCTCATTTCATCGAGGCTGTAGCCAATGCTGTACTTAAAATTCGGATACTGCTCAAGGACATATTCATAAATCTCCTGCCTGGATTTATCATGACGTGCCATCCAGATACATGTTGACGTCACAACTGCTCCTTTTATCCCTTCAGGATGATTGTGCGATACGGCTGCCACCTCCATAGCCTTCTTCTGCATCATTTCAAGATCATCAAAAGCCTCACCAATATAGGCTGTTCTCATAGCAGAGCCATTGCCCCAGCTGTTATAGGGACTATGATCTTTACCCATGATCCAGCCGTAGAATGTTTCACCGTAGCCACAATCAGGGTATTTTCTTCCCTCTTCAACCATCGTCTCCACAATATCTTTTCCCTCTGTCAGGGCTTTCTTTATTGCAAGAGTCATTACTGTGTCATCGGTAAATCCTATAGGAAGACCTGAAATCAAAGGACAATTCTTCCAATCCAGATTCTTTGGCCTGTGAAATTCATACTGCGAACCTAAGATATCTCCTAAAACTGCTCCTTTTACTGCCATATATTTGCCCCTTTCTTCCTTGTAACATATTGACATCATTTCTTATGGATCCAGGCAAGAATCATCTCCTCGCCTTTTTTCCTCTTCTCTTATAATCTTCATTTATTGCATCAGACCATCCGCTCTCCGACAGGCATCCATCTACTTCCATAGCACTTTCAGCCATCATAACTGAACATACAGCCTTTGAAACTCCTCCATAGACATTTGCCGTACCGATACCATCGCTTACATAATTAACGGTTCTGTCCCTGCGGATTCCATACTTCTGTGCCTCAGCATAGGCATCAATGTTAGCTCCGATAAAGATAAATTCCCACCCATATTTCTTTTGTTGCTTCTTTACCATTTTTTCAATCTTCTCACGAGAGTATCTGCAGCTGGCATTTTCCATGCCGTCCGTAGTAATGACAAAAATGGTCTTCTCTGGTCTGTCCTCTTCCCGGGCATATTTGTGGACATTTCCGATGTGATGTATAGCCCCGCCCACGGCATCAAGAAGAGCTGTGCATCCTCTTACGTAGTACTGCTTGTCTGTCATCTTCTCAATCTTTTCGATTGGCACTCTGTCATGGATCACTTCGCATTCATCATCGAAAAGAACTGTTGAAACAACTGCCTTTTCTCCGGTCTTCTTTTGTTTCTCCATCATTGCATTAAAGCCTCCGATAGTATCTGCCTCAAGGCCGCTCATGGAACCTGATCTGTCTAGTATATAAACAATTTCAGTATATCCCTTACTCATATCTGTTACCTTACCTTTCTTTAATTCCTTGAGTAAAAATACCCTGAATTAAGTATCAGCGGCCTGCGCGCGAGCCGTGTTTTACTCTTATTATGTGGTGCTGTTTAGCTTGTAAGGTAATGTTACTTTATTGGGGAAAAAAATAGGTCGCACGAGAGGCGACCTTGAAAAAAACTATTTTGTCTCTTTTGAAAGCGGATCAAGACCGTAATCAAAGAGCACCATATCTATCTTAATTACGTTGTAATTCTCATGTTCAATGAAGTACCTTACAACTGCGTCTGTCTGGGAAATAGGCGACAGAGCATATCCCGCAAGCCCCAGAAAATCTATAGTCTCATCCATATTAAGATGAAGCCCTACAGCCAGCGCCAGAACCTTTTCTTTTGATGGCTTGACCTTTCCATTTAACAGCTTGGAAAAATACTGCTTGTTGATATTTGCAGCAGCATAGACTTCTGAGTTCTTAAGTCCCTTCTTGTTTATCAGCTGTCTGAGATGTTTTTCAAAAGAGTCTGTATAGATATCTTTGAGCACATCATCCAGAGAATCTGTTTTCTGAGCCTTCTTTTTCTTCTTTGAAAGAGCTCCTTCATATAACATCCCATGATATAGAGGAGCATCACAGATTTCTCTATCCGGTACTTCTTCCGCTCTCCTTCTCGCTAAGTCAGAAGGACAGAGAGTATCTGGAAGAGATCCTACTGTATCGGCATCTGGCTCTTCTGAAAATGATTCCAAAGACTCAGAATCGTCATAAAGTCCTTCAGGTAAGCCTTTTTCTGCGTACTCATCATCAAACGCACAGGTGACATACTCGTCATCTATAAAGCTTCGTACCTCTTCGCCCAGTTCTCCTGAAACTTTGACTGCTCCCTTGTCGAACACCACCAGGAATATCTCCATATCATGCTCTTCAAGGAATCCGGTAAATGCATCAACAGCTATTTCCATGCCAACTTCAGGAGGAAAGCCGTAGCACCCGGTCGCCATGACAGGGAATGCAATGGATTTGCATTTTTTCTCTGCAGCCAGAGCCAGCGACTTATCATAGCACTTCCTAAGAAGTTCTGCTTCTCCCTGGTCTCCACCTTCCCACCAACATCCAACGGCATGGATTATATATTTTGCATTAAGATCAAATGCTGGAGTAATAGCAACATCTCCGCGCTCAATTATTCCGATCTTTTTGCGCTCTGCAAAAAGCCTTTCTCTTCCTGCAACATTATATATAGCAGTATCTACGCCACTTCCAATAGCAACCTTCGGGTTTGCTGTGTTCACTATGGCATCTGCTTTTACTTTTGTAATATCATTCCTGATTATCTGAAATGGCATTATCCATCACCTACGCTTTATCTGTTTGATTTTTTGAATCTGTGCAATTCATAAGCATCCTTTTCTTTTAGCCCTTTAATCAGCTTTCCTCACCATTTATGTCTGCTATACTGTCAGCTACATCAGTTATCATCCTTGCTATTGAATGTCCGATATCTGTATCATGCTTTTTAACAAATTCTTCTGTCTTTGTGGCAAACTCTGCCCACAGATCATCATAATTATCATGTCCGCAATCCTTGATCATCTTAAGCAGGGCATATGCCTCATTATACGGTTCATATATTTCTTTAATGAATGTCTCATTTTTCATAGTTATTTTTTATGTTGTGGGTAATGCTTTCCCAAACTCATCATTTAATGCCTTGGCAAGTTCCTGGCATACCGTTCCGCCAAGTCCTGCCTCTGCAAGCTTCATCCTCATGTTCATCTCAAATGTGATCTGGTTTGATGTCTTAATTACTTCCATTACTGTTTTTGCATATCCGCTGTTTGCCGCTCCGAGGATCTTCTTTACCTGAGCCTGGGTAGGGAGCTTTACTGCTGATTTCTTGGCAGAACTCTTTCCGGAAGATGTCTTTTTTACATCTTTGTTTTCACTTTTTTCCTTCGCCCCAGTATCTTTGGATTCTGCCTTTAGCGCATTACTTGAGATCATAGGTCTTTTTACAGATGATTTTTCAGATGTCTTCTCCGGATCACTTATTTTTGTGGGCGTGTCTTCGAGGCTCTTTTTCTTCCCTGCTTTTTTATCCGAAGCCTCTGCTTTAGACACTTTCTTTTCTGCCATTACAGGTGCTTTTTTCTTTGATGCTCTTGAAGATGCCTTTTTATCAGCCACTTTCTTCCCTGTAAAAGGTGCTAACGCTTTAAGGAGCATGTCATCATCGGAATATATTTCATATTCTTTCTCTTCAGCTGTAATCTGTCCTATGAGCATAGCCTGTGCCATACGCAGTACATTTTTTTCTTCTGCAGAGGAATGTTCCTTTATATCTGGAATGAGTTTTACTTCCATGTTTCTAAAAATATCATTCTGAAAAACGGATACCGGAATGGAATCTGTTTCAGAAGCAATAACAACAACCCTGTCTTTAGAAGGATCCTTACCATTTAGCTTATCTGGGAAAAAGCCTTTATTTAAAATAACTATATGCAGCATATTTGTTCTCCGTTTCCTAATCTATATCTACCTATGATTATTGCTGAAAATCTGCCGTAAATCAAATAAACTACTGCTTGCCTTGTCATTACAACAAAAAAGCAGTAGTAATTCTTTGTTAAAATCTTTGTACTTTTTTAAAAGAGACTCTGGTTATTATGCGGATCAAAGCTGCCGTACCCTGATGAATATGATTTTCCCTGCGGATTACGAGCCCCAAAATGCTTGCATCCGCCATTTTGCATATTATTTCTCTCATTTTGATCCATCTGGATTGAATTTATTAGACGCTGCTGATTGTAAAAATCATGCATCCTATCAAGTTCAGGCACATTTCCTCTTATCATTTCGTGCTGCCTGTCCAGATTTATATTCATCTGAAGAGCATCTTCAAAATGTGACATGTAAACCTCCCTTATTTACCAATGATTAATCTTTCGGTTCCACTTAAAACCTCACCATCAAGCTCCTTTAGACGAATAAGGCATTTAAGAATAGTTCCATTTTTTTAATGTTTCAAGCAGTGCTCCTTACTTATACTTACTTATAATACTGTACCACTAATATGTGTACGATAAAAATGCCTCTTCTATCGAACGCACATTCCCCAAAACCAAGCCCTACTTCGTATGCTTTAGGGAACAATCTGCCTCTTATAGGTATACATTTTGTAGTTTTAATATTTTGATATCCAATATTTTCTGTATTAATCTATAATACATACCCTTTTTCTACTAAAAAGACTCCCTAAAACGTCACATGTTAAAATGTCCATCAGATCATCATTTTCTATCACCTGTTTCTTAGGCATTTCCCTTAAGAATAGAAAAGAGCGGCATGCCTATGCACACCGCCCATGTAAAATACTTCTTAATTGAAAAGAGTGTATTCTCCAATATAAGGAAGAGGTTCCTCACTCATTCTTGCAGCCCTTACAATTCCCATGATGGAAAGTACAAGACATGCAATTCCAAGTATATTTCCTCCAAGTGCCATGATTCCGCCAAGTCTTGTAAGGAATGTTCCGACAGTTCCGATCAGGTTGATAATAAGTGCCTGGTTAAGATGCCTTCTGACCAGTGTATCTTCTTTATCTCTCATCAAAAAAGATACAACAAATCCTACCCATGTGATGTAGCTTAATACAGCGAACAATTTTGAATTCTTATTCATGTTTAATCTCCTCATCTATAACTTTCTTCAACTTACAGTTCCTGCCTCCCCGATTTCCAGGAAAGACATCCTCTTCATGCTTGTAGTATAAGGTTTACCAAGAACATAATACATATCTATTATTTCAAAAACCTGCCTTCTAATTTGCCTATATCGCAAGTATTGATTTAAAATCCCAAGCATTCTGTCTTATCGCTAAGCATTACTTCCTCTAAAATAGAAATACCACATAATTTATATTTTTGGTGAATCCGCTTAAAGATTAGAAGAAAAATGCCAACCTAAACATAGAAGACAATATCTGAAATATGATGAACCATCTAAGGATTGTTCCAAATATAGATGGTCTGAATGTATATACAGGCATCCTGTTCCAGGTATAGGTATAATTGTAACCTCGCTGTCTGTTTCTCCAGTTCTTGTACTCCTCGAAATCGACATATTCTGCCTGTTCTCCATACGGATTTTTCTCCTCGTATGTATAGCGCTGGCTATATCTTGACGAGGAATCAGTACTATGCGGCTTTGAGAGTATATCGTAAGCTGCATTTATCTCGTTCATCCTCTCTGAAGCATTGACATCATCCGGGTGTAAATCGGGATGGTATTTTTTAGCAAGACTCCTGTATGCCTTTTTTATTTCTTCCTCTGATGCTCCGGGTTGTACCCCCAGCGTCTTATAAGGGTCTGTCATCATAATCGTATCCTCTTTTGGTAGTGCAAAGTAAATAACAAAAACGGTGAATTATCCGGGGCGTCAAGTCCTTTTTATGAATCTGTTGGAGCACTTAGGGCATCTGATTTCAATCTTTCCCTTGCCCTTAGGAACTCTTATCTGCTGATGACACTTTGAACACATGTAATATTTGCTGGTGGAACGGTCTCTCCACTGCATCTTTACAAGATTCATGCGTTTTCTTGGAAGAACAGTCATTTCAAGGAACTTCTGATTTTCTGCATATCTCTTTGGTATGTTCTTAGAAAATATCCTGAAGATAGAATATCCAAAAAGACCTACCCATAGGAAATATATGATTGTGCTATTTAGAAATATGTTTATTGCCATCAGTATGATTGCTACTGTATTGCATGTTTTAGCGAGGGCATCAACCCCGTTTCTTCCATACAACATCTGCATGAGCTGCATCTGTAATCTATATTGAAACTGTCTGAATTTGTCCATGACTTATACCTCTTTTCATTTATAAAAAGTATATACCCAGCCTTAATTATGCTGCAGATACATTTTGGCTAATATGATCCTGTTATCTTTCTATTATGGCGATTATTGTAAGCAGTCTACCTAAAGCAGGCCTAAAAACGATCATATCAGAAAAAGAGCAGCGCGATATTTTGAAAATACCTCACTGCTCTATACATACTGATTATAACTACTTATCCTTTTACGCTTCCGGCTGTAAGCCCTTGTACAAAAAACCTCTGGCATGAAATAAATACTGCCAAGATCGGTAACAGGCTGAGCACAGATAATGCAAATACATATCCCCACTGAGTGAACTGATGCTGTCCAAAGAACCCGGAGATTGCTATTGGAAGGGTTCTCTTCATGTCATCGTTTATTACAGTGTTCGCCCAGGGGAACTCCTCCCAGGCTGTAAGGAAATTGAATATTGATACGGAAGCTATTCCGGGTTTTGCAAGAGGGATTGCGACATTCATGAAAACAACCAGAATACTTCCGCCATCCATGTATGTTGCTTCATCCAGCTCTTTTGGAATATTTTCCACAAATCCCTTTATCATAAACGTTGAATATGGGATTACCCATGCTACATAAAACGGTATCAATCCCCATATACTATTTATGGTCTTTAGTTTTACAGCCAGTTCATACTGGGGAACGATCATCGTTGTCCCTGGGATTATCATTGTAAGGATTATGAAACCAAAAAGGATACTCCTTCCGGGAAACTTAAACCTTGCAATACAAAATGCCAGTGCTGATGACACTATCGCTGATAACCCTACAGTGAGTGTTGATACCAGTATGCTGTTTCCAAAGTTATTTATGAATTTCTTCTGTCCAAGTATATATGCATAATTTTCAAATGTTATCTCTTTAAGCTTAGGAAAAAACCTAGGCGGATACTCATAAAGTGCTCCATTTGGCTTAATGGATGTACTCACCATATATATCATTGGCATTATTACAATCATAAGACCGGCGATAAGAAGAATATATATCACCAGCTGGGATATTTTCCTTTTTGACATCTTCTTTTCACCCCTCATCCTTATTCTGCATGAGCCTGAACTGCAAGACTGCAAGGATCGCAAGTACTATGGCAATAATGAACGACAAAGCTGCAGAATAACCAAATTTACCGTTACTGAATGCTTTGTAGTACATCCATGTAAGCACTACTTCAGTATCATGGCCGGGTTTTCCGCCTGTTATGAGCTTTGTGGATGTATAAACATTGAATCCTCCAATCGTAAGCATAACAAGGGCAAACAGTATAGTTCCTCTGATTCCGGGAAGTGTTATATGTATGAATCTCTGCCATGCACCTGCCCCGTCAAGAGAAGCACTCTCATATAATTCAAGCGGTACTGTCTGAAGTGCTGCAAGAAATACAACCATGTTCCAGCCGATACCCTTCCATATGCCAAGAAGCATTGCCACTGTCATACCGCCCCATCTTGAATCAAGCCACCTCACATTCTGTGAGGTGACATGGACCACATTTGTAAGAAAATAATTGAGCAGACCTTCTGTATTAAATACATACTTAAAAACCAGTGATGCAATGACCCATGATGTAATTACCGGGAGGTAATATGCCACACGGAAACCTATCTTTACATGGTTGACCGAATTGATAAGCATGGCTACAAACAAGCCTATCATCATCTGTGCCGGTACTGTGATCAGCGTATAAACGATAGTATTGGCAAATGCCGTTCTGAAATTTTCGTCAGCAAGCACTGTGACATAGTTCTCAATTCCAATAAACTCCTGATCAAGGAATGAGCCAAAATCCCATTTGAAGAAACTCATCCAGAACAGCCTTATGATGGGATAGACTGTAAATATCCCAAAGACCAGGAGCCCGGGTAACAGCAAAAACAGTATCTGCAGTCTGCTCTTTACATTAAATTTCATCATCTACTCCAGTAATAATTTTAAAATCTTTATTCAGCAAGAAGGCCGTCCACCTTTTCAGCCAGCTCATCCATAGCTTCCTGCGCAGTCTTATCGCCATTTACCACATCTGTTACAGCAGCTGCCAGCTCTGAATCAAACTCTGACCAGCATGCAACTGTGGGACGGGATTTAGCGGTCTTTAGCTGTTCGATATATGGTGCAAAATCAGCAGCTTTCACTGTCTCTGACTCAAGAGCTTCCTTGTTTACAGGAATCTGACCGCACTTTGCCATCTCTTCCTGTGCAAATTCACTTGTCATAAACTTCATGAATTTCCACGCTGCATCCTTATTTGCTGAATTAAACATAGAAATGTCTTCTCCGCCAAGAACAGATATCGATCCTCCATCACCTGCTGGAACCGGTGCCGTCTCATATTTGAAGTCAGGATAAGCACCTGCCAGCTCAGCGACTTTCCAGGGACCTTCAAGAAGCATTGCATATCTGCCGGTTCCAAAACCATCTGTCATAGGTATGTCACCACTATTCCATCCGGTTATGGCATTCTCTTTATAAAGATCTGCAAACATCTCTATAGCTGCTACTGTTTCCTTACTGTTAAGATATCCGGTTGCCTTGGTCTGGTCTTCATTTGTAAGGGATCCACCCATACTCCATATGAAAGGACACAGGTTCCACCCTGAAAGCCCCGGCTCATCATAGCCCCAGATCTGCTGACCATTTGCATTTGTTCCTGAAAGCTTCTTGCAGGCTTCCGCAAACTCGTCCATTGTCTTTGGAACGGATATACCGTTCTCTTCAAGAAGCTCTACATTGTAATACAGGATCTTAGTATTTGTGTTAAGAGCAAGTCCGTAATTATCACCGGCTATCTCAGCAGTAGACATGGCACTCTCAAGAAGACCTCCGGCGATGTCATTGTAATCACTCATTTCCTTGTTTAAAGGGACCAGGATTCCCATTTTCTGAAGTTCCGGAATCCATGCACTGTCAAGACGTGCCACATCCGGAAGTGTATCTGACTCTGCACTTATAAGGAGCTTGTCATGAAGATCTGCCCATTCATGTGATACTGCATTTACTTTTATTCCGGGGTTTTCTTCTTCAAACTTCGGTATAAGCACTGTTGTTAATGTTTCATTTTCAGGTGATTGTGCGCTATAATGATGCCAGAAGTTTAATGTAACTTCTTCACCTGAAGCATCTTCTTTTGCATCAGTATCTGATGATGCTTCATTTTGTTTAGCTGTTTCCTGACCATTTGTGTCAGATGCAGATGCTGCTGGTGATTGTCCGCATCCCGTCATAGCTGCCAGGCATGTAACAGATGCGAGTATGATTGCCAGCAATTTTTTTCTCTCTTTCATTTCCATTTCCTCCTTAATTGATTACTTTTATTGCCTTGATTTCACAAGGATTTATGGCTATCTTGCCATCAGGGTCACATTTAACTTTTCTTCCGGTGATAAGGTCTGTACCTTCTACAGGAAAGTCAATCCTTACTTCCTTATCCGAACTGCTTTTTCTGATAATCACCCGTATAGTCTCATCTTCGGATATCCTGTCAAAAGAAATGATATCCTCCTGATCATTAACACTTACTGTTCTAAATGAGCCATTTCTTATAGCTGTATGCTCTTTTCTTAACCTGATAAGCTTCTTGTACCATAGGAGAAGCTCCCTGTTCTGTTTTGACTCATCCCATTCCATGCACCTTCTGCAGTCCGGGTCATTGTCTCCGGTAAGCCCAACTTCATCTCCGTAGTAGATTGCAGGTGCTCCTATGAACAGCATCTGGAACGCCGAAGCTAGCTTTAATTTGCTTGTATCTTCCTTGCAATAGAACAGGAACCTTTCAGTATCATGGCTGTCTATGAGGTTGTAGAGTACATCGAGTGTATCTTTCTTATAAAGTCCAAGCATCCGGTTTATCCGGTTGTTGAATTCATTTGCACTTATAACTTCTAATCCGAAATAATCTCTTACCGCATCCCTGAACATGTAGTTCATTACTGAATCAAGTCTTTTTCCTGTGACAAGTGTTCCACCAAAGCCCCAGGTCTCTCCCATAAGAATGATTTCCGGATACCGCTCTTTGAGTACTGTTCTTGCTTCCTGCCATACATTTCCATCAACTTCATCAGCAACATCCAGTCTCCAGCCATCGATGCCATATTCACTGATCCAGAAATCCATGACATCTATTATGAACTTCCTTACCTTAGGATTTGATGAATTGAGCTTTGGCATGAACTTATATGCTCCTACGCACTCATAATCCTTATGTGTTACCGTAATGTCCCTAGATTTACAGGGGAGAAACCAGTCATAATACTCTGAATCAGTTCCTTTTTCCATTACATCTTCAAACTGCTTAAAATGTATCCCTGTATGATTAAACACCCCGTCAAGGATCACTCTTATTCCTGCTTTATGAAGTTCTTTCATAAGAATGCCGAACTCCTCATTTGTTCCGAACATCGGATCTATGCGGTAATAATCTGTTGTTGCATACTTGTGATTAAAATCCGCCATGAAGATTGGGTTAAAATAGATAACTTCTATTCCAAGCTCTTTGAGGTAGGGAATTTTGTCACGGACTCCTTTGATATCCCCTCCCATGTAGTTTTCTCTTGTAGGGAGTGTTCCCCATGCTTCTGTTCCCGGCGGATCGTTCCGGATATCTCCGTTAGCAAACCTCTCGGGAAAAATCTGATAATAAACCGCCCCCTTTGCCCAGTCTGGATATGAGATCACATCACCGGGGTTCGTATAAAGAAATTCAAAGAATCCATCCTCCGGTTCATGTCTGCTGAATCCGTTTACAAAATAAAACCAGTCTGTGCCATCATTATCCGTAAGTCTGAAATAATACTTGTGATATCTTGCAACCTTGGAAAACTCTATCTCACCTTCATAGTAGTCAAACAGTTCATCCGTATATTTCTTCTCCAGGCAAAGATGATTTCTTGATCCCGGATCAGTCCTGTAAAAATGTATGACCCTACACTCAGTTATGTCATCCTTTGCAGTCCTTATCTTTATTACTAATCTGTTCCTTGCTACAGGATAAATATAGTCCTCGGTATTAAGATGCAAAACCGCTTCCTTTTTCACCATTTCTCCTTTCCCTATTTAATTTTTACGCTTAGTCGAATCCCTTTCTATAATCCTGGTGCTAACAAGCATGCTCTTTATCTTCTTTTCCTTACCCCTGATGGACTTAAATAATAGCTCTGCTGCTGTCTCACCCATTTTGTATGTATCAACGTCTACGACTGAAAGCGCCGGTTCCATGTACTCAGCAAGAGGATAATTATCAAATGTGATAACTCCTATATCCATAGGCACGCTCATTTTTTGTGCCTTTATTGCCCTAAGTACCTTAAATGCAATGATATTGTTTGAACAGATGAAACTGTCTGTATCCCTTTCCCCTGAATTTATCTCCTCTATGATTTTTTCAATTTTGTTCTCACTAAATGTATGTGTACTGTATGTCTTTATCTTTTTTGACCTGCATGCATCCTCAAATCCCTTGATTCTATTAGCTTCAAAGATTGTCTGTCTGTTCTCGACAAGAAGCATCGGATTTTTATATGACGATCTTATCAGGCACTCTACTGCTTCTCGACTGCCTTCCTCGTTATTCACATCTACCCATGTGATCTTATCCTTATTTTCCTGTGGTTCGCCCATTACGACGAAGGGGAACTTGTTCCCAATCATCAGATCTACCAACTCATCTGTCATACACTGCACCGGAAGGATTATTCCATCAACTTTTCTCTCCTGCACAAGGTTTTTGATATTGTTGCTGTCGGAAAATGAATGATTAGTGATAAGTACACTGAAACCTCTTGCCTGGGCAGCTGTTTCAATCGCTATAACACTCTGTATAAAAAAAGCATTTGAAAATGCATCCTTATTGCCTGCATCTATAACGAGCCCTATCGTAAATGTACTTCCATTTACGAGACTTCTTGCCAGAGAGTTTGGATGATAATCCAGATCCTTCATTGCCTGGTTTATTTTTTCCTTGGTTTCCTCCGATATGCTGGCAGTGCCATTTATTACGCGTGATACTGTCGAAGGATTTACCCCTACCGCTTTTGCTATGTCCTTTATGGTGGCTGTCATTTTTATCTCCTATGCAAACGTTTGCGTAAATGTTTTAAAAATTTGCAATGCAAACGTTTGCATTGCCTATATTCAATGTACTCCCATTCTTTTATATTGTCAATGGATATGTATATGAATAGTATAAAAAGGCATTAAAGGCATTAAAAAAGCCGCCATTTGGCAGCTGTAATTTTAGGGAGGAGCTGCCTGGGTCTTCCAGACAGCTTTGTTATGAAAAAGAAAAGTATTTTTAGGTTTTTAGGAGTTTGCTCGCTCCTTATGTATGTATCTTAATGAATAAAACTTAACGCATCCTAAATGTGGTTTGAACAAAATGAAAACAATTTGTTACCTTTAACCTTTCCTTGTTCATAATCTCCCGGCTTTCAATAAGTGTTTTGTGTGATAAATTTCCTTAGAGACCCTTGTTATCTGCAAGGATCTTTATTGTTTGCTAGTCTCTTATTTTCCTTCAACAAACCATCTTCCTCCTCCACCCGAATCTTCGAAATAAAGAGTTACTTCTTTTCCCCCTATAAGGCACTGATATTGCAGACCTCCATACTTTCCAACAATCTTTCCACCTGCCGTGCATCTTAAGACCTTTTCTACCTTATAGGTCTTATCGTTATCCCAGCAGATGAGCATCGGAGATAGGTATCCGCCTTTATCGCATTTAATTATGGCATTTACATATGTCTTTTTAAAACTTCTCATACCGCTCCTAATCAAACAGTCTGTAATAATAGCTAAATTTATTTGTTGTATCACAGACAACTGTATTTCTTGGTTCTCCCGCGCAGTGTACCCACTTTGCTCTTCCTGTGCTTTCATCTATTCCCACAAATATTCCTACGTGGTTTGACTTAGCTCCAGGCTTTGAAATAAATCCTATATCCCCGGGCTTTATGTCAGAGTATGAAATCTGGGATAGGTGCAGACCGTTTACGAGACTTGATGTGCTCATACCTGATGGTTTTATTCCGGTTACGGACCAGTAACACCAGGATATAAAGCCGCTGCAGTCAAGTCCTTTCCTGTTCCTTCCTTTGTAATCCTCCGATACTATGGAGCCAAAGTTATTTCCTTCCCATCCGGGACAGTCGGGTTTTCCTCCCCAGTAATATGAGATCTGACCCACGTAGCTAAGAGCATAGTTTACGAAAGCCTGCCTAACTTCAGATACATCACCGATGTTTTCTATGATCTCTTTTATCTGCTGATCTGAGAGGGCACCTTTCCCTGAAGGGATTACTGTGCTGTCAGAATATACATCTGTTCCATATATATCTTCCCAGTCATTGTTGTAGAGTTCGTCGCACCATTCTTTGTTCTTTTTAGACTTCCAGCCATCATTTCTGTTAAACTCTGAAAGCATTTCTTCAAAAGAGCTGCTTACTTCAAAGGTTATCTCCCTGTCTTCAAATGCCGTGCATTCATAGTTACTAGGAACCTTGTATTTAATGATGCCGCCTCCGTCCTTGAAGGCTTTATATACATCATCCTTTGTAAGGATGGTGACATATATATTTATGTCCCTGTATCCGTAGGATACAGATATGGGATCCTCCTCGTTATTGTCTTTTCCTGGAACTGGATGCCCCGGGCAGTACTTGTAATCATCTGAATTTATGTCAGGCTTATTTCCCTGCCATGCTTCCTTTGCAGAGTCATAGTCTTCAAGCCCCTTGTCATAATCCTTATCATACTGATCTTCCGCTGCTTCATATGCTGCGTTATAGGAATCATAGTCTACGTTTCCTTCTGAATCTGTATAGTCATCGATATCAGGTGCATAATCGGACCAGCTTGGAAGGAAGTCTGATATACTTGGCATTTCATCAAGCCAGTTGTCAAAGTCTTCATCGTACTTTTCCTCATCTACGCTGCAGCCCTTTGAGGTCTTGGGTGATAGATCCTTATAGAACATGACTCCCTGCTGCTTTGCCAGATCAGCCGATGTATAGACATCTGCATCGTTGCAGTAATATGTCTTTTGCTCATAGGTGTAAGTGTCATATGGGAACTTATCGCTACCTTCTTTGTTGTAGAGTTCAGATACTGTATAGATTGGCTCAGGGTTTAGGATATTGAAGATCTCATCCTGAAGTGAATCTATCTTATCCGTATGTTTGTCATCGTAGTAGTTATCAGACATTACTGCAGATAGGCAGAGCACATCTTTTATGTTGGTTGTGCTGTTACCTATGGTGTTTCCGTTTGAATCAAGGAAATATATGTGATATCCGTTTTTGGTTTCGCTCCCTTCTATATAGTTGTGGTATATATTGGCATCGACTGAGTCCTTCGTTTCAGGTGAACCGTAGTGATACAGCTTTACTCCAAAATATGCTTCATCCGGATATAGCCCCTTAGAATCAATATGCTCTGCATCATGCTCTGGAGGACTTGTCGCTATATCTATTACTTTCTGATATTTTGCGGTATCCTTTTCTTTTAGCCTTGCTATCCTCTGAGGGATCTTTTCATCAAGTATGGTGCTCTGAAATAATGTCCCCTGTCCTGCAACTACTGACTGGATAGCTGCCGCTGCAAACAAAAGAAGAATTAAGGATGCTATCAAACAGAAAATAACAACAAAAGCTGCTATTGCCGCCTTATAAAAAAGCTTATATACCTTTCCTACTGTTTTCTTTACTGCCCTTACCGGCATGAAGGGGATTCCTGCTATGTGCGCTGCTCCCCGTCCTATCCTCTTTACTTTCCTTACAGCTTTGGATGTCCTGGTTACAGCTCTCGAATACTTTATCTTATTGACCGTCATTCCGGCCCGAAGGGCTACGCCTTTACCTGCGGATACGGCTTTGTAGGAATAAGTCTTTTTAAGGACCTGTTTTCCTCGTTTTTTGATAAGCCCTGCCTTTTTCTTTACATCAACTGCCGCTTTACCGACACCTGTATTTAAGGCTGCCTTCTTGGTTTTATTTAAAACCGTTTTTCCTACAGGCTTAACTACTTTTCCATAAGCTGCTCTTACCGCAATGAACGCAGGGTTTATTTTTTTATTCAGCTTATAGAACTTTCCTGCTGCGTAAAAAGAGAGCTTTGTAAAGGATATAGCCCCTATTACGTTGTTTATTCCCATGGAATAATTTCTTACGCCCTCAAGAACAAGATCATCGCTGTACTTAAAGTAATCGATTCCGCGCTCTATCCCTCTTTTTGAGAGGGTTCTAAAGAAACCTTTATTACCAAGTCTCTTTGTTTCCCTCATGCGCTTTGCCTTATCATAGGATCTAAGAAGAGGCAAAACCTTTTCCTTATATTCCTCCTTAACCTTTATCTTTCCTGTTTCAATCTTCTTTATGAATTTCCTAAGATCCTTTTTGCTCATCCTTTCAGGATTCATCTTTTTAAAGAGGTCATCCTCATGATAAGAAAAGTAGGTCTTTATCATGTTCTTGTTTAAGGATCCCTTTTTATATGGATCAAAAAAGCCGGTGTTTTCTTCCTTTAATAGGGCTTTTTGCCTGTCATTTTCCTTTTTGGAAAGAAGGATGACATTTTTACCCATGACCTTTGTCTTTGCAAAAACATTTGGGGTATCCTCCATCTTCCCACTAAACTCACTTAGAATAAGCTTTGCTTCTATGGCATCCTTTATATCCTTCCTGTGGGAAGAAATATATCTGGCATCCTTTTTCGAAATACCTCTTTGTTCAAGCTCCTTGCGAAAAACCTTGTTCTTAGAAGTTGATCCGAGCTCATCTTTTGAGATAACACCTTCTGCAATAAGCCTGTTTGCCTTTGCCGTTCCTCTTTCAAGTTTGTAGGAGTAATCCTTTGCCATCTCTGCGCTGGCTTTTAATCCCATATTTCCGAGGCTGTCAAAAACATCTTTTGCTACTGATGAAATATAGTAGGCATTTTCTCTTTGCTCATAATCTATGCTTTCAGGATCATCAGATGATAATAAAAGTGCTGCAGTAAAGCTCCTTCCTGCATCAGAAAGGTGAGAGGTAAACTGTGAACCTTCCCCCTTTATCTTGAATTTCCTAGAAAAGGATTCCTCTTTTTCTTCTTTGTCATTCCGTTCTTTGACCTTTTCTCTAGATTCAGAAACTTTTTCATGTTCGATTGGCTTTTTCTGGTCGTGGGTGTAACCGTAATCCTGGTCCTTTTTCCCTTGATTCTTAAATAGCTCCATGGCAAAGGATCCAGGCATTTGAATGCTGCATTTATTACCATCTGCTAGATCTGATTTCTTCTCATTAAACGCATCTTTCTCTGAATAAGTATTTAGGCCTTTTACTTTTTGCAGCGGGACTTCCTTAATATGCTTTGCAAGTTCAGTTACGCTGTTTATTTCATAAGGCTCACTGTCAGTACTGCTTCTTTCCTCATCCTTATTGCTTACAGCAGATGACTTAATACCCGGCGAATTACCATTAACAGAAAGGACATTTTCCCTAGAATTTGGCAAAACCTCCTGCTTTATGTCCTCCCTTATAGGAGCTTCTGTAGTATCTGTATCTGCTTCAGGCTTTTTCTCCTTAGTCTGATGCTGCACTTTATACTCGGTTTTTTTTTCATATTGATCCAGAAAAGCTTCATTATATTTCTGAAGAATGATATCTTTCTTTGAAGGCTGTTTTTCTCTGCCTGCGTAAATCGCAGGTTCTTCCTCCAAGGAACTCTTTGCATGAGTTAAATCCTTGTCTTCAAAATCTTCTTCCTCTGAAGGATCAGTAGTTAAGGCTTCATTACCACCACTCTTCTTTTTTTTCTTCTTCTTTTGCTTTTTTCTGGTCTTCTTATAGATCTTTTCCCGGATTTCTTCTTCGATATCCGGGATGATAGATTCCCCATCTAATATAGGAGCTTCTTCACCAATAATCTCTTTATATTCAAGATCAGATATCTCTTCTGTATCTAAGACAATGTCGCTATCTTCTGTAATATCTTCTATGCTGTTTAAGTCATTAAAAATCTCGTCCAAAACTTCTACTCCCCTATCTTCTCAATAAGGAAATACCACCAATATGCGGATTTTCTAAGATGAAGGGAAAAATTAAATATAAATATCTATATTTTATATATATCTATTTAAAATATACTTTATTCCTGCCGGTACGTTTGGGGGCCTACAGCCCCCAAGCCCCCTGTGCAATCGGGCTCGTGATGACCCTGGGAAAGAAGTGTCATCACGAGCCCGATTTTTGAGTAGAGCACTTAGTGAGGTTTCTCACGTACTTAGTGCGAACCATGCAAGCTGGCTTGGCGAAGTTTTTTCGAGCCTAGTTGAGCTTGTAAAAAAGGATTAGTCCCGTATTCTCTGTTTTATTGGAATGTAAAAGATGTCTTTAAATCCGCCCTCCGGATATACTTCTGTGAAATTGTCATTAAAAGCAATGTTACTCTGCGGTGTTATGATTAGTCCTTTTCCTGGAGAAACACTACTTATATACGGAATAAGGGCTTCGGGGATATTAAGGATATCCTCGTATTTTTTCCTCTCAACAGGGCCCTGATTAAGAAGCTTTATATAACCACAGGCATTTACAACATTTTCAAGGTAAGTCGTTCTGGAAGGATGGTTAAATAAGAGATTACTGTCCTTAATGGTAAATGTTGTTATTGTCTGAAGGTCTGATGAATCAGAAAGGAACTTTGTAAAGTATTCTGCACCCTGAACTGTTTTTAAGATTTCATCTGCCTGATCTATGAAAATCCAGTTGCTTATTCCCTTCTTCTTATCCTTAATGTTCTCGTTCCAGAGATAATCAAGAAGCATCAGTATTTCATAACCCTTAGAGACCTTGTACAGAGTTATCTTCTTTCTATCTTCTGTAATTTCCTTATCATAATCTTTGGCAAGCGTCTCAATAGCCATGTTCATAAGAGGGTAAGACATCTTATTTTCCATGAAGAAGTCAGAAATAGTTCCAGCTGTTTCTTTCTTGTAACTATCAAAAAAGCGACCAAGCTCAGCTTCAATGGATGCTCCAAGTTCGTCTATTTCTTCATCAGATGTAGATTCCCCTGTGTTTATGGTTGTTATAAGAGCATCCATGTAATATTCCTTGCACTTAAGGTCATCCTCTAAAAGTCCGTATCCCTTTTCTATTTCAAATATATCGGGAAAGGCAAATCCGCAAATTTTTCCACCAAGCCGCTTTACGAGGCTGTCATATTCATCCGTAAAGGAGATGATGCTTATATTGTCATCATTTCCCATGACGGAATTAACAAGCTCCCTTTTCATCTGATAGGTTTTACCTGAGTGCTCTGTTCCTGTGATCATCCCGGAAAGGTTAACATTGTTCTTCCTGTTAAGAAGGATGAGGGTATCGTTTATGGCATTAAGTCCGCAAAAAAGACCGTCCTTTTTTACAGCCTCCGCTATACCTATGGGAAGCATCTTTGATAGTCTTTTCGAATCAAATACCCTTAGAGCATCAACAAAGCTCTTTCCCAGAGGAAGGCAACTCATAAGTCCCTTGTCCTGCATAAAATCAAGTGTCCTTACTGAGGCATCAAACTTTGCACAGGATATGTTTAAAAGCTCTGTATCAACATCAAGAAGTTCTAAGTCATCAGCATAAAGAGTTATAACGAAGCTGCAGCCATAAGCTTTTGAAGAAGATGAGATTACATTCTTAAAGTTCTCAGCAGCCTGCCTTGTAAAATATGCATCCTCTGTCCTTCTCTTTAGCTGCTCATCAGTTGTTATGGTATGATTTTTCCTGTCTCCTACCGTATCTCTTTTTACCTTCTTTGTTATAACGGTATCTTCCTTAACTGTATCAGCGGCAACTTTAAACCCAAGTACTTCATCTATCGGTTCATAGATTGCTGAGAATATCATGTTTGAAGATATGTTGGTAATCTCGGAAACAAATGATGCACTTATATTCGCAGGGATAAGGCTAAGGAAAAAAGATCTGAAATAGTGAGGAGAACTTGTCTTTTCATTAAGGATTCCGTGATCTACAAAGGAAGCAGCCGTATTCATGGATTTAGGTGCAACAAGATCCTTAGTTGTAAGCTTCATGTATTTAAGGTTTTCAAGATCTATGTCTGTCTCTTTTTCAGAGAGTTTTATGATATCCCCAAAATTCTCCCCTGATGGGTTATACATAAGGTACATGACCTTTAGTCTCTCTATAAGTGAAAGCCTCTTTATTCCAATACCATACATATGTAAAAAGGCTTCCTTTAAGTCATTTTCCAGCTCATCAAACTCTTTTCCGGCATCATCTGCACAGTCGGCAGAAATGGACGCAACAAAATAAAGAACCTTTTTTACATTGTTATGACCTATACCAAAGTTTTCCATTACTGCATTGTCATAGCTTTCGATAATATCAGATATTTCCTCTTTATCCTTTGGATCGTAAAGGAGCTTTGATAAAAACTTATCCCTGTCTACAAGCCTGTTATGAACAATGAACTGGAACGAAATCTGCTTTGGCATGCTCTTTAGAAGTTCTTCCATCTTCATGGCTGCAACCAGAGCATCATAATCTTTTACATTTAAGGGATCTATGTCATCCACAAGGTACATCCTTGTATATTTCCCTGCCACAGAGATGATATCCAGCTCTTCGTAGCATCTGTCATATGGTATCTTCTTTTCAAGGTAGGAAGGAATCCTTACCTTTGGTTTTTTCTTAAACAATCTCCGTCTCCCCTTCTTCCTTTTCTATCAGATCTTCATCTACCTCAAAGGCTCCGATAAAGTTGTTGTCAAATATAAACCTCACTGTATCTTCCTTCCCCAAAGGCTTTGATGCTACAAGGCTCCATGCCGGGTCCATTCCGCAGACAAAGTATTCGCCCATACACTCTTTTGGCATAAGTGTAAGTAGGAGAAAAGGGATCTCCCCGCTTTCAGGATCCAAAGAATTTGCTGCTTCAGAAAAGTCATAGAGCATGGCTCTCATGCCTATAAAATCAACGTCGTATTCATCATCAAATTCAATATCCACGGTGGTAAATCTGTTTCCTATATAGACATTTACCACCTTATCCTCCAGAAAAATATCACGGTCAGTCTCCGAATCCTTGTATTTAACTGCCCTTTTTGCTTCAAGTCTTAAAAGGCTCTTTCCACTTCCAAGCTCATCTCTTCCTGAAGCAGCCATTATCACATCTTTTTCATTCATCTTTTCACACTTCCATGTTTTTATAAGGATATGTATATATCCCGTTATTAAGAATCTTCTCTTTGTACATTAAAGAGAAAAAATCATTGCTCTTTTCTTCCAGTATTCTTATAAGACCTTCTATCTCGTATATGAGGGATTCATCCTCTGTCTTCTCTCTTGCTTTTTGTAGTAGCAGAAGGCTCTCTTCCTTGTCCGGCATAAGAAGTCCATTTACCAAAAATGTCTGTTCAAAAGAAAGCCGCCTAAAGGATAACCGCTCTATCAAAGTCCTTACATCCATCAGGATCACCCTGCATACACTGTATAGTTCCTCTGCAGAATTTCTTCCTAGCTTCGCCGCAAGGATATCTTCGCTTACGCAGCTGTTCTTTAAAAAATGCATCTGCAGGGCATACTGTAAAAATGGGATAAGGCTTTCATCCATATCAGAATTTCCAGATAAATACTGCTTTGCATAAAGAGCTAAAAGCTCCATATATAGGATTTCCTTTTTATCCAGTAGGTCTTTGTTAATATAAAAAATGGTTCCCAGATCTTCTTTTTCAAAGTAGCTCTCCGCCGTAAAAGACGGCATGATAACTATCTGTTCTCTTTCTGAGAGTGCCTTTTCAATATCAAGATATATTTCAGGGATCACTCCGTATGTTTGGCTGATATCGTAAAGCGGAATATTTTTAGATACGATCTCTAAATCCCCTTCTGGTCCTGCCATAAATATGGATGCTCTTACAAGAATAGGACTTTCACCTTCTTTGATATCTATCCCCATTCTCTTATATGCGTTTTTTCCGCAGATAAAAGTGGCTTTTGCTTCTTCCTCCCATATGGATAGAAGGCTTTCAAGGCTAAAGAATGGGAGCCTTGATATTAACATCAAAAGCTCCAATTCTTTTCCTTTTTCCTTTATAAGATTAAGTATCCTTAATGCATCCGTGTTCATTGTTACTTGAGATCTTCAGTATCAGGTTAAGGAGGATTATCCCTATAGTGATGGAAAGTATAGCCGCAAAAACAAATCTTATAACCATCCTTATCATCCGGCATTCTCCTTTAAAGATGCCATCTTCTCTTCTTTTCTAAGGCGTCTTTCCTCAAGTCTCTTCTTTCTTAGGAATTCTTTCTCCTTAAGCTTTAGAGCAGTTTCCTTGGCATCGTAAATCTTCCTATCATCACTAAAAACCGCTTTTTTTACCTCTTCATCAGCTTCTGTTTTGACAAGTGATTTTTCAAGTGAGAGTCTCTTTTTCTTCTCATCAGCTATGCTGAGTCTCTCCTTGTTTCTTATACGCATCTTTTCATTCTGCTTAAGCTTTATGGAATTAAGGATCCTCTCGAAGTCATCAAGTCCGTCCTCTGAAAGAACCTGCGCTTCCTCTTTATCCTTTATTCCTATGATATCTTCAAGGGATGTCTCTTTATCCTTTTCTTCCCCTATACTTTTTTCAACATCTATTACCATTTTTGCAATTTCCTCTTTGCTCTTTTCCTGCTTTTTAACTGCTTTGAGCGGATTTTTGCTAAGAAGATTTTTAATCCCCGAAAACTTAGAAATCCCCATACCAGAGAACAATCTGCCCTTATTTTCTTCCGGCGTTTCTACAACAGGATCACTAATAACTCCATCTCCATACTTAACTTCTTTCCATTCCTCAAAGCTTATATCGATATCCTTGTCTATACAGTGGGCTACCAAAAGAAACTTAAGATACTGGTCAATCAACTCCATCTCATCTGATTTTTTGCCAGCTCTATCACTATCTGCTGCAATCTTCGCATACTCAATGTTCTTTTTCTTAAGCTTCCACTTGGCAGCCTTCATCTCCAGTGCATAGTAAAGCTCCGGTATAACCACAAGTACCGCAAAAACAATGATACAAAATACATCGAAAGAAGCATCATTTAAAGGCTCCGGCCAGTAGCTTACATATTTATTGAAAAAATCTGTATGTTCAAGCATTCTTGTCAGCTCTTCGAACACCTTCATATGTCTTCCTCCTTGTTTTTTTAGATTTCAAATTTAAGCGTGGTATCAAACATTGCCATGTTGTTGAATATCCTTACACTTACTTCTCCCACTCCCTCAGGAAGTTTTCCTAATAGATCAAAAAGGTTTTCCTCATCAGCTCTTACTGTTATTTCCTCAAGACCGCACTTAATAGTCATCTTTGTATTATCAGGAAGAAGCGTATATACCTTGCTTTTCAGGATCTCTTCGTGTATAAGGTCAATATTTTTAAATTCGTTTATGTAGCCCTGATATGTTTTTCTGTCTGCAGCTTCATTTCTTACTTCAACAAAACGGTTTTTACCTGAAAGGACTATTCCATGCCACTTAAGTCTTTTTTTCTTTGTAAACAGCATGAATATAAGCATCCAGAGATATTTAAAGGCACCTGTAGCAACAAGTCCCACAGCAATGATTGATGATACTATCCCTGTTGTCATTCTTCTGATTATCCTGTCTGGATCACTGGCAGCTCCGCCCCCATAGGAGGTCTCAAAACCAGAAGCCCTCTCCGGTCTCTTCTTATATGAAACTTCCTCTGCAGCTTCATCAGCATGAGCCTCTTGTGAATACTTTTTATATGTCAGTTCATCCCCTGCGTCTACATTATCGGAAGATTCTGCATTCTTACCAAAATCTCTTACAGCCTTTTTTGAATCCTTCTTCTTGCCTGGATTCTTATTATCTTTCCCGGCATCAGAGCCACCTAAATCACCTGAATTTCCTTTGTCATCATCTGTATTTCCACCGTTATCTCCATTTCCGCCATCATCCTGATTTCCGGAATCTTCTGTTTTCTTACCATCATCACCATTATCTTTTTTCTTATCATCGTCCTTTTTAGGCTTATCATTTGGATCCGCATCTTCAGAAAGCTGATAATAGAACGTAATGTCTGTATCTTCGGTAATAGTAACAAGGTACTTTATGTCGGAAACATTGTAGTAGTTTTCCAATTCGTAAGCTTCTCTCTCAACCTTTGTGCCTTCTTCTGCTTCAAAGCTCTCTCGAAGCCTTCTTTCCATCAGATCACCCTGAGCATCAAGAAAAACATCAATAACATTTACCTTGAAAGAATGATTCCTTGTGGATACATATACCGGCATTGAACAGGTTCCTTCTTCGGTATCACTTACTTCTTCTGACTCGCCGCCTTTTTCATCATCGTTTTTTTTTTCGCTAGATGCATCAGAATTTCCTCCCTTTGCATCCAGCGTAACCTTTGTAGTCATTGTCTTTACGGCTTTGCCGTCCTCTTCCTGCGTATACTCGATTGTGATCTCATTTTTACCTGCTTTTTCTATGATCTTGGGTGAGTATGAATAGTCGTAGCAAGAAACTGTGTAATCATTTTCATATGCGATCTCCCCATTGTCGTAGGTAACCTTGTACTCCGGAATAAGATCAATATCATAGATCGGAACTTTATCTCCGACCTTCACGCCTTCCCCAAGGTATGTTACAGAAAGTTTGTTGAGCTCCTTCTTTTGAACATAAGCTGCTGTTATCACAAATGAGTCTTTAAAGCCTGTAGATAACTGCTTTGCGTTAAATGTCTTATCACCTTTGTCGAAGAAGATATATTCATCAATATCAAGATCAGATGCATCAATCCTCTCATTCTTATCGACCTTATCCTTTTCTGTTGTTCCATCCTCATACTCGATGGTGTAGATTGGATAAGCCATTACAAGCTTTTCATCTATATGTGAATATCTCTCAGCAGTTGAATTTCTGTAGGAAACATCAATGCCGGTCTGGGTCTTTTTCTTTATCTTCTTTACAGTAGATGTAGTACCCGTATTAACTGCGCTGCCCCCGTTTGCATCAAGATGCTGCGCCTGAACATTCACCTGAGTTTTCTGAACTCCCATATCCGAAGGGTTTATACAGAATACAAGAGTCCCCGAAAGCGCTCCTGCGCATATCCTTGCAAATATCTTCTTAAAAAACATCTTTTACAATCTCCTTTTGAATCTCTGATTATCTTCTCAAATATGAAATACCAACATTTTTTGGTTTTTTAAAAAATAAAGTGATTTTTTTATTCTGAAGATAAATTGAAAAGGAATTCCGATTGTGTTATATATGTTTTCTGTTAAGGAGCAGTATCACAATGAAAAGAAATTTAAAAGGAATAATATATACGCTACTTGGAGCATCTTGCTGGGGATTGTCCGGATCAATGGGCCAGTACCTTTTTACCGTACAGCAGATGGATAGCAGGTGGCTCGTGCCTATAAGACTTGGTCTTTCAGGAATACTTATCCTTTTGTATTGCCTGATAAGACATAAAGATACCGTGTTCAAGCCATGGAAATCTGTAGAAATGGCAAAATGGATGATTATATATGGAGTTGCGGGTGTAAGTATCTGTCAGTTCCTATATTTTCTAACTATTGAACTTTCAAATGCAGCCATGGGAACAATACTTCAGGATCTATCACCAATATTTATACTTATCTTTACATGCATGACCTCAAAGAGATTGCCCAGATC
>NZ_FOBE01000043.1:0-26882 GCF_900109475.1 Butyrivibrio sp. ob235 | reverse complement strand
TGGCAGAAGCATGAGAAGGCATTGCTCCATAGGCTGACTTATAGGGATCATAGGATTTATCAAAGCCCATTGCTTTGGCATATGCCTTAAGTTGTTTGATTATCTTGTTTGCATACTTAGGATTATTTTCAGCAACAAAAGCTTCAATACCAGAGGAATCAAAAATGGTCATGTTAGCTTTGTCAGTGTTAATGGCCTGGCAGATAGGTTCGGTAATATCAACGAGCTTATCAAAAACAAGCTGTAAGTCATCCAGAAAATCTTGCTTAAAGCGGGTTATTTTAGAAGCATCAGGAACTTTGGTAAAACCACAGAATTCACGAAGCGGCTTCGAGTATGCAAGAAAGACCAGTAGAAGCTGATCTGTGGGGATGCTAAAAACGCGTTGGATGATTAAAGCCCAGAGCATGGCTTTTAATGGGTATTTACGGGATCTTCCCGTTGATGCATAGAAATGCTTTATAAAAGAAAGCGGAATAATTTCATCAAGGTCGATATGGTTTTCTAATAGAGACAAAAACGCAGGCTTGTCATTTTCAAATTTATCTTGGCAATCTGCATAGATATCAGCCAAAGAAAGCTGTTTATATGGTATCATATATATCAGAATAACTCCTTTCTTGGTATTGGTCAGTGGTTTCTTGTCAATTCTATTGTACCATATCCGGTGAGGGGTTATTCATTTTTTATAGAGCAAAAACGCCGTATTTATGCGGCTTTCGGCGTTTTGCAAACGCCTATGATATAATTGTAATGGAGGGGGCATATTAGTTATTTGGAGGAATGCCCATGGCTATTGGAAATCTTGACTTGACTCAGCTCGACAGGACGCTGATGACCAATGAGCAGAAGTCACTGTTAAACGTTAGCAATGTATCACAGAAGGAAATCGAGCAGCTGCTTATCATGAGAGGGCAGGTGCAGGAATTCCAGATGATGATGATGAAATATGATTGCGCATTATCCGAAGTCAGAACCAAGTTAGAGATACTTAATAAGGAACTATCACTTAAAAATAATCGCAATCCATTTGAGAATATAAAGAGCAGGATCAAAACTCCCGTTAGCATCTACGAAAAGTTAAATCGCAAGGGAATCCCGTTTTCGATTGAAAATATCGAGAGTAATATTTCGGATATCGCCGGATGCCGCGCTATCTGTTCTTTTGTTGATGATATTTATATGGTCGCTGATTGTCTGAAAAAGCAGGACGATGTTCATGTACTTGTAGAGAAGGATTATATCGCGACTCCGAAAGACAGTGGCTACCGCAGTCTTCATATTATAATAGAGACTCCGATTTTCCTTACTGAAAACAAAGAGTTCATGAAGGTTGAAGTGCAGTTCAGAACCATTGCGATGGATTTCTGGGCGAGTCTTGAACATAAGATGAAGTATAAGAAGGATATCGAGAATGCTGAGCTTATCTCTGAGGATCTGAAGTTCAGTGCAGATCTGATCAATCAGCTTGACAGAAGAATGCAGCAGATACGTGAGCGAATTGATGCCGGTGACGGTAAGCCCTATGGTATGACTCCTACCGAAGAGGAGGAGAGAGCTGACTGCGAGACCATGGAGATCATAAGACGTGAGATTCAGGCTGAGCAGAATGCAGCACGCAAGCGCGGCAAGAAAAAAGCAGAATGATGTTTGTATAAAATTGTTCTTTATATATAAGGAAGAAAAAGTATGCCATCCAGTTATGAAGGTTAACGGGATGGCATTTTTGCTTTGTGATTATTATTTTGAAAAATTGCCAGATTATATTATTTTGCAGTCCATCTGCCGCTGGCGCCGCAGGGAAGAACCAATCCGTTTGAAGAAACAGGAAGTCCGACTTCGTCTGCTTCTACAGTTCCTTCGTGGATAGGATCAATTGCTGTATGTATCATATAGGAAAGAACTGCTGGCTGAAGTCCTGTGGTATATGAGTTAATAAGGAAGAAAAGAGGCTTATCAGAAAGCAACTGAACACTTCGAAGTATAAGATCATATACACAGTCCTCAATTTTCCATATCTCGCCCTTGGGGCCTCTTCCATAGGAAGGCGGATCCATTATAATTCCGTCATAGTGATTGCCGCGTCTTATCTCTCTGTCGACGAATTTACCGCAATCATCAACGAGCCATCTGATAGGAGCATCTGCAAGACCTGAAGCAGCAGCATTCTCTTTTGCCCACTGGACCATGCCCTTGGCGGCATCGACGTGGGTTACGGAAGCGCCCGCCTTGGCAGCGGATACTGTAGCACCGCCGGTATAGGCGAAGAGGTTGAGAACTTTAATGTCGCGGTCCGCATTTTTTATAAGATCTGAAAACCAGTCCCAATTGGCAGCCTGCTCCGGGAAAAGACCTGTGTGCTTAAAACTGAAAGGCTTTAAGTGAAAAGTAAGTTCTTTATAATTAATAGTCCATTCTTCGGGGAGTGAACGGAAATCCCATTCACCGCCGCCTTTATTGCTTCGCTGATAACGGGCATTCCACTTTTTCCAGCCCATGTGCTTTTTCTTGGTGTTCCAGATTACCTGCGGATCCGGACGGACCAGCATATAATCACCCCAGCGCTCAAGTTTCTCACCGCCGGAGGTATCAATAACTTCGTAATCTTTCCAATTATCTGCAATCCACATAGAAGTACTCCTTGCTATTGTTTATCATTACACTTATATTATAGAAGAAACAAGTAAAGATTTTATCCCAAAATGCATAAAAAACTAGGCTATGCATAAAATAGATTAAAAAACATCAAGCCAAAGTAGCTAAAATTGCCTATTTTTATTAAAAAGTGATTAATTTTGAAAATAGCGCTTGCATGAAATGAAAAAATGGGATATAGTTATCCATGCTGTGACATGATAGCTGTGAAGCGTGAGGTTGCTGTCTTATCCAGTGAGACAGGTTTTCCGTGGAGCGAATGTCAAGAGACCGCAAGGTCAGACAATCTGACGACAAGTCACTGTACAAACAATTTGTCTGCGAAGCTATGCTAGCAGAAACGACGTGTGAGAACAGGATGAGAGTGGTTTGAGTCCATGACACACACGGGAGAGTGTACAGTCACCGCTTGTCGTACTTATCTAATTAAAGTGCGAAAAGGAGGCGACTTTTTTTATGGCAAATCAGGTAATGAGAATTACACTTAAGGCGTATGATCATCAGCTCGTAGATGCATCTGCAAAGAAGATCATCGAAACAGTAAAGAAGAACGGATCTCAGGTTAGCGGACCTGTACCGCTTCCGACTAAGAAGGAAGTAGTTACAATCCTCCGTGCTGTACATAAGTACAAGGATTCCAGAGAGCAGTTCGAGCAGAGAACACACAAGAGACTGATCGACATCATCACACCTACACCTAAGACAGTTGAGGCTCTTCAGAGATTAGAGATGCCCGCAGGTGTAAACATCAACATCAAGATGAAATAATTCATCGGCAACTAATGTTAAACCTCTACTAGTATGATGCGAGACGCATGATGCCGTAAAACTGGAGAGTTGCCCAAGGGCAATTGAGACGACATTGCGAACGATTTAAGCATCCGCTGTAGATGTAATAAGGAGGTAAATACAATGAAGAAGGCTATCTTAGCTACGAAGATCGGTATGACTCAGATCTTCAACGAAGACGGTTCACTTGTACCTGTAACTGTTTTACAGGCAGGCCCCTGTGTAGTAACACAGATCAAGACCGTTGAGAACGATGGTTACAGTGCAGTTCAGGTCGGCTATGTTGATAAGAAAGAAAAGATCATCAACAGAGACAAGAACGGCAAGAAGACAATCGTACATGCACATGGTGTAAACAAGGCTCAGCAGGGTCACTTCAAGAAGGCTGGCGTATCATGCAAGAGATTCGTTCGCGAGTTCAAGTTTGAGAACGCAGCTGAGTATGAGCTTGGAAGCGAGATCAAGGCAGACATCTTTGCCGCTGGTGACAAGATTGATGCTACAGCAACATCCAAGGGTAAGGGATTCCAGGGCGCCATCAAGAAGAATGGTCAGCACAGAGGACCCATGGCTCATGGTTCTAAGTTCCACCGTCATCAGGGTTCTAACGGATCCAGTTCTGATCCGAGCCGTGTATTCAAAGGAAAAGGAATGCCTGGTCACATGGGAAGCGTAAAGGTAACAGTTCAGAATCTTGAGGTTGTTCGTGTAGATGCAGACAAGAATCTGATCCTTGTAAAGGGCGCAATACCCGGACCTAAGAAGGGACTTGTAACAATCAAGGAAACCACAAAGGTTGAGGCATAATTTCCAGAATACGAAAGGAGGACATACAGATGGCTAACGTATCTGTTTATAATATCGAAGGCAAAGAAGTTGGCAACATCGATCTTAACGATGCCATTTTCGGAGTTGAAGTAAATGAACATCTCGTACATCTGGCAGTAGTTCAGCAGCTTGCTAACAATCGTCAGGGTACACAGAAGGCTAAGACACGTTCCGAAGTTAGCGGAGGTGGTCGTAAGCCTTGGAGACAGAAGGGAACCGGTCATGCAAGACAGGGTTCAACAAGATCTCCTCAGTGGACAGGCGGCGGTGTAGTATTCGCTCCCGTTCCGAGAGATTACTCTTTCAAGATGAACCAGAAAGAGAAGAGAGCAGCTCTTAAGTCTGCACTCACAGATAAGGTTCAGACAGGTAAGCTTATCGTTCTTGACGAGCTTAAGATGGATGAATTCAAGACAAAGAAGCTTGCAGAGGTTATGAACAACCTCAAGGCTACACGTAAGGCACTTGTTGTTCTTGCAGACAACGATACTAAGGTTGTTAAGTCAGCAAGCAATCTTCCTGAAGTTAAGACAGCGCTTACAAACACAATCAATGTATATGATATCGTAAACGCTCAGACACTCGTTCTTACAAAGGACGCAGTTGCTAAGATTGAGGAGGTGTATGCATAATGGCAGCATTACAGTACTATGACGTAATCCTTGAGCCTGTACTTACAGAGAAGAGCATGAATGCCATGGGCGAAAAGAAATACACTTTCTTCGTTCATCCTGAAGCTAACAAGACTCAGATAAAGGAAGCAGTTGAGAAGATGTTCGACGGCGCTAAGGTTTCTAAGGTAAACACGCTTAACGCAAACGGCAAGCTTAAGAGACGCGGAATGACTTACGGCAGAACTGCTAAGATCAAGAAGGCAATCGTACAGCTTACTGCAGACAGCAAGGACATCGAGATTTTCCAGGGACTTTGATAATAACTAATTAACTATACGCACAGGATCAAAGCAAAGTCCGGATCCGGGTTTTAAACCGTGCGTGATATCAAAAAGGAGAAGAATCATGGGAATTAAGAAATACGGCCCATATACACCGTCCAGAAGAAACATGACAGGTTCTGATTTCTCAGAGATCACAAAGAAGACACCTGAGAAGAGCCTCCTTGTTTCTAAGAATTCTAAGGCTGGACGTAATAACCAGGGTAAAATCACTGTAAGACATCGCGGTGGCGGTGGAAGAAGAAAGTACAGAATCATCGACTTCAAGCGTTACAAGGATGAGTGCACAGCAAAGGTTATCGGTATCGAGTACGATCCTAACAGAACTGCAAACATCGCACTGCTTGAGTATGAGGATGGCACAAAGGCTTACATCCTTGCTCCTCAGGGACTTAAGGATGGCATGACAATCATGAATGGTCCTGCAGCCGAGGTTCGTATCGGTAACTGCCTCCCTCTTGCAAACATTCCTGTCGGTGAAAGCGTACACAACATTGAGCTTTATCCCGGAAGAGGCGGTCAGCTTGTTCGTTCAGCAGGTAACTCAGCTCAGCTTATGGCTAAGGAAGGTAAGTATGCAACTCTTCGTCTTCCTTCAGGCGAGATGAGACTTGTTCCGATCGAGTGCCGTGCAACAATTGGTACAGTAGGTAACATTGATCATAACCTTATCAACATCGGTAAAGCTGGTCGTAAGCGTCACATGGGTATCCGTCCTACAGTTCGCGGATCAGTTATGAACCCGAATGATCACCCGCATGGTGGTGGTGAGGGTAGAGCACCTATCGGTCGTTCCGGTCCCAGCACACCTTGGGGTAAGCCTGCTCTTGGTTACAAGACACGTAAGAAGAAAAAGGCTTCTAACAAGATGATCATTAGAAGAAGAGATGGTAAGGCAATCAAGTAATTGATGCCTGATTGATAGAAAAGGAGAATGACAATGTCTAGATCACTTAAAAAGGGACCTTTCGCAGATGCTAGTCTTCTTAAGAAGATCGATGCAATGAATGCAGAGAATCAGAAGCAAATCGTTAAGACATGGTCCCGTCGTTCCACGATTTTTCCTTCCTTCGTTGGACACACAATCGCTGTTCATGACGGAAGAAAGCATATTCCGGTATATGTAACGGAAGATATGGTTGGTCACAAGCTTGGTGAGTTCGTTCCTACAAGAACCTACAGAGGTCATGCAGGCGCTGAGAAGAAGGGCGGAGTTCGCTAAGTCTGTGTGACTTGGTTCAACATTGAAAGGAGGTTAAATCTATGGCAACAGCACATAGATCTCAAGTTAAAAGAGAGAGAAATGCTCAGAAGGATACAAGACCTTCAGCAAAATTATCTTACGCAAGAATCCCTGTTCAGAAGGCATGCTTCGTAATGGATGCCATCAGGGGTAAGGACGTTGAGACAGCACTTGCTATCCTGGAGTACAATCCGAGATACGCTTCCAGCGTTATTTATAAGTTACTTAATTCTGCAATCGCAAATGCTGAGAACAACAACGGCATGAACAGAGCTAATCTGTACATTGCAGAGTGCAATGCAAGCAATGGCCCGATTATGAAGAGAATTCAGCCTAGAGCTCAGGGTAGAGCTTACAGAATTCAGAAGAGATTAAGCCATTTGACTGTAATTCTGGATGAGAGATAAGAAAGGAGAAAGTAAGTTCAATGGGACAGAAAGTTAATCCTCATGGCCTTAGAGTCGGCATCATTGCAGATTGGGATTCCAAATGGTATGCAGAGAACAATGAGTTTGCAGACAACCTTGTTGAAGATTACAAGATCAGAAAGTTTCTGAAGAAGAAGCTTTACGCTGCAGGTATCTCCAAGATCGAGATCGAGAGAGCATCTGACCGCGTCAAGGTTATCGTTTATACAGCTAAGCCCGGTTTCGTAATCGGTAAGGGTGGTGCTGAGATTGAAGTTACTAAGAAAGAGCTTTCAAAGCTCACAGACAAGAAGGTTCTTGTTGATATTAAAGAGATCAAGAAGCCCGATAAGGACGCTCAGCTCGTTGCAGAGAACATTGCACAGCAGCTTGAGAACCGTGTATCCTTCCGTCGTGCTATGAAGTCCTGCATGAGCAGAACAATGAAGACAGACGCACAGGGTATTAAGGCATGCTGCAGCGGACGTCTTGGTGGTGCTGATATCGCACGTAGCGAGTTCTACAGCGAGGGCACAATCCCGCTTCAGACACTTAGAGCAGATATTGATTATGGATTTGCTGAGGCAGATACAACCTATGGTAAGGTTGGTGTTAAGGTATGGATCTATAAGGGTGAAGTACTTCCTACTAAAGCATCCGAGAATTCAGATAAGGAAGGGAGCGATAAATAATGTTAATGCCGAAGAGAGTAAAGCATCGTAAGCAGTTCCGCGGTTCTATGGCTGGTAAGGCTACACGCGGCAACACAATTGCATACGGTGAGTATGGAATAGTAGCGCTTGAGCCCTGCTGGATTCGTTCAAATCAGATCGAGGCAGCCCGTGTCGCTATGACTCGTTTCATCAAGCGTGGTGGTCAGGTTTGGATCAAGATTTTCCCTGACAAGCCTGTTACAGCAAAGCCTGCTGAAACTCGTATGGGTTCCGGTAAGGGTTCTGTAGATTACTGGGTAGCAGTTGTTAAGCCTGGACGTGTAATGTTTGAAATCGGCGGAGTCGATGAAGAAGTTGCAAGAGAAGCACTTCGTCTTGCAACACACAAACTTCCTTGCAAGTGCAAGATCGTTTCAAAGGCTGATTTGGAAGGCGGTGCATCCAATGAAAACTAATAAGTATGTAGAAGAGCTGAAAGCTAAGTCTGCTGAGGAACTCAGCCAGGAGCTTGTATCAGCTAAAAAGGAACTTTTTAATCTGAGATTCCAGAACGCAACTAACCAGCTGGATAACACAGCAAGAATCAAAGAGGTTAGAAAGAATATTGCGAGAATACAGACTGTCATCACACAGAAGGCAGCACAGTAATTGGAATCCTGAAAGGAGTATATCGTGGAAAGAAATTTAAGAAAAACGCGTGTTGGTAAAGTAACAAGCGATAAGATGGATAAGACCATCGTTGTTTCCATCGAAGATCATGTAAAGCATCCTCTTTACAAGAAGATCGTAAAAAGAACCTATAAGCTGAAGGCTCATGATGAGAACAATGAGTGCCATATAGGTGATACAGTCAAGGTTATGGAAACAAGACCGATCTCTAAAGATAAGAGATGGAGACTGGTTCAGATTATTGAGCGTGCTAAGTAATTAGCTGATAGTTGATTATAAAGGAGAAATAACATGATTCAGCAGGAAAGCAGACTTAGAGTTGCTGATAACACAGGTGCGAAAGAGCTTCTTACAATCCGTGTTATGGGTGGTTCTACAAGAAGATATGCGAGAATCGGCGATGTAGTTGTTGCTTCGGTTAAAGAAGCAACACCAGGCGGCGTTGTAAAGAAGGGTGATGTTGTTAAGGCAGTTGTAGTACGTACTGTTAAAGAGACTCGCCGTAAGGATGGTTCTTACATCCGTTTTGATGAGAACGCTGCAGTAATCATCAACGATGAAGGTAACCCGAGAGGAACTCGTATTTTTGGACCCGTTGCAAGAGAGCTTCGTGACAAGAAGTACATGAAGATTCTGTCTCTCGCTCCGGAAGTATTATAAGGAGGCACCGAATGTCTACAAGTAAGATTAAGAAGGGCGACACTGTTAAGGTTATCGCCGGTAAGAGCAAAGATAAAGAAGGCAAGGTACTCTCCGTTGACACAAAGAACGGCAAGGTAGTAGTTGAGGGCGCTAACATGGTAACAAAGCACACAAAGCCCTCTGCATCTAACCCCAACGGTGGTATCGTTCAGCAGGAAGCTCCCATGGACATCTCCAATGTTATGTATGTTCATAAGGGAAAGGCAACACGTGTTGGTTTCAAGGTTGAGGATGGTAAGAAAGTCCGCATCGCAAAGTCAACCGGTGATGTCATTGACTGATAGGAAAGGAGGTAAGGAGCTTTGAGTAGATATAAAGATTTATATAAAGACGAGATCGTGAGCGCTATGACAAAGAAGTTCGGTTATAAGAACGTCATGGAAGTTCCGAAGCTCGATAAGATCGTAATCAATATGGCTGTAGGTGAAGCTAAGGAGAACGCTAAGGTTCTTGAGAACGCTGCAAACGATATGCAGATCATCTCCGGTCAGAAGCCTGTTTATACAAAGGCTAAGAAGTCCATCGCTAACTTCAAGATAAGAGAAGGTATGCCGATCGGATGTAAAGTAACTCTTCGTGGTGAGAAGATGTACGAGTTCATGGATCGCCTTGTAAACCTTGCACTTCCTCGTGTCCGTGACTTCCGTGGTGTTAACCCGAACGCTTTCGATGGCAGAGGAAACTATGCTCTTGGTATCAAGGAGCAGCTTATTTTCCCTGAAATCGAGTACGATAAGGTTGATAAGACAAGAGGTATGGACATCATCTTCACAACAACTGCCAAGACTGATGAAGAGGCTCGTGAGCTTTTAACACTCTTCAACATGCCTTTCGCTAAGTAATTAAGGAGGAATCGAACACATGGCTAAATTATCCATGAAGGTAAAGCAGCAGATGAAACCCAAGTTTTCAACACGTGCATACAACCGTTGCAGAATTTGCGGTCGTCCTCATGCTTATCTCAGAAAATACGGAATCTGCAGAATTTGTTTCCGTGAGTTAGCTTACAAGGGCGAGATCCCGGGTGTACGTAAGGCTAGTTGGTAATTATTTAAACCATTGCGGCTTCGTGTCTCTGTGCAGACGGGCACAGTAAGGCGGAGCAATAATAGAAAATTAAGGAGGCTTTTTCAAAATGGCAATGAATGATCCTATTGCAGATATGCTTACAAGAATTCGTAATGCTAATACTGCAAAGCATGACACAGTTGACGTTCCTTCTTCAAAGATGAAGCTTGCTATTGCAAACATTCTTCTTGACGAAGGTTATATCAAGAAACTTGACGTTGTTGAAGAGAACGGTTTCAAGAATCTTCACATCACACTTAAATACGGTGCTGACAGAAATGATAAGGTTATCACCGGATTGAAGAGAATTTCCAAGCCCGGTCTGCGTGTATACGCAGGTAGAGAGGAGCTTCCGAGAGTACTTGGTGGTCTCGGTATCGCTATCATCTCAACTAACCAGGGTGTTGTAACTGATAAGAAAGCAAGAGAGCTCCAGGTTGGTGGCGAAGTTCTTGCATTTGTATGGTAAATTGGAGGTACGGGCATGTCACGAATTGGAAAAATGCCAATCGCAATTCCTGCTGGAGTTACAGTAGAAGTTGCAGAAAATAATAAGGTGACTGTTAAGGGTCCTAAGGGCACTCTTGAGAGAGTTTTCCCTGCAGAGATGCAGTTTGAGCAGAAAGATGGTCAGATCGAAGTTAAGAGACCTGATGATCAGAAGAAAACCAGAGCGCTTCACGGACTTTCAAGAAGTCTTCTGAATAACATGGTTGTTGGTGTTACAGATGGCTATGAGAAGAAACTTGAAGTTAATGGTGTAGGTTACAGAGCAGCTAAGAGCGGTAAGAAACTCACCTTAACCCTTGGCTATTCACATCCTGTAGAACTCGATGATCCTGAAGGAATCGAGACAGTTGTTGATGGTAATGCTATCATCGTCAAGGGCATAGATAAAGAAAAGGTTGGCCAGCATGCAGCTATCATCAGAGAGAAGAGAGCTCCTGAGCCGTATAAGGGCAAGGGTATCAAGTACGCTGATGAGGTTATCCGCCGCAAGGTTGGTAAGACCGGTAAGAAGTAAGAGATAAGGAGAGTAAAAAATGGTTAGTAAAGAGTCCAGACAGAAAAGTCGCGAAAAGAAGCATCTGAGAATTCGCAATCGTTTCAGCGGCACTGCTGAAAGACCGCGTCTTGCAGTTTTCAGAAGTAATAATCATATGTATGCTCAGGTTATCGATGATGTTGCCGGTAAGACACTCGTTTCTGCTTCCACACTTGAGAAGGACATTAAGTCAGCTCTTAAGGTTACAGATAATGTTGAGGCCGCTGCATACGTTGGTGATGTTGTTGCTAAGAGAGCAATGGAAAAGGGTATCAAGGCTGTTGTTTTCGACAGAGGCGGTTACATCTACCATGGTAAGGTAGCAGCACTGGCTGAGGCAGCCAGAAAAGCAGGCTTAGAATTCTAAGGAAGGGAGAAAGATAATGAAGCGTACAATCGTTGATGCAAGTCAGCTTGAATTAACAGATAAAGTCGTTACCATCAAGCGAGTTACTAAGGTTGTAAAGGGTGGACGTAACATGAAGTTCACCGCACTCGTTGTAGTTGGTGACGGAAACGGTCATGTAGGTGTAGGTCTTGGAAAGTCTACTGAAATTCCGGATGCTATCCGTAAGGGTAAGGAGGATGCTACCAAGAACCTCATCACAGTTCCGCTTGATGAGAACAACAGTATCACACATGATTTCGTTGGTAAGTTCGGTTCTGCAGAGGTTCTGCTTAAGAGATCTCCTGAAGGTACCGGTATCATCGCAGGTGGTCCTGCTCGTTCTGTATGTGAGCTTGCAGGAATCAAGAACATTCGTACAAAGTCACTTGGTTCCAACAACAAGCAGAACGTAGTTTATGCAACCATCAATGGTCTTGCAAATCTCAAGACACCGGAAGAAGTTGCTAAGAAGCGCGGTAAGTCTGTAGAAGAAGTTATCGCATAATAAATAGGCAACTAGTAAAGGAGAAAACAATGGCAGCTAATAAAGAAAGTGGAAAAATGCTTAAAATCACATTGGTTAAGTCCACTATTGGTGCTGTTCCGAAGCAGGTTGCTACGGTAAAATCAATGGGATTTAAGAAGCTTAACAGCAGTGTAGAACTGCCGGATAACTCTGCTACCAGAGGTCAGATCCAGCAGATCAGACACCTTGTTAAGGTCGAAGAACTGAACTAATAAAGGAGGAAAGTCATGGAATTATCTAATTTGAGACCTGCTGAGGGTTCTGTTCAGAGTGACAATTTCAGAAGAGGCCGCGGTCATGGCTCAGGAAATGGCAAGACTGCAGGTAAGGGACACAAAGGACAGAAGGCTCGTTCAGGTGCTCCGAGACCCGGATTCGAGGGTGGACAGATGCCCCTTTTCCGTCGTCTTCCTAAGAGAGGATTCAAGAATATCAATTCTAAGAAGATCGTAGCTATAAATGTAAGCGAACTTGAGCGCTTCGACAACGACAGTGTTGTTGACATTCAGGCACTTAAGGATAATGGTATCATCAAGCATGAGTATGATGGTGTTAAGATACTTGGAAACGGTGAATTTACCAAAAAGCTTACGGTTAAAGTAAATGCCTTCAGTGCATCTGCTAAGGAGAAAATCGAGGCTCTTGGGGGAACGGCAGAGGTGATTTGATGTTCACAACAATTAAGAACGCATTCAAAATCAAAGATATAAGATTAAAGTTATTATTCACATTTGCAATGCTTTTGGTGATTAGACTTGGTTCAGCAATTCCGGTACCCGGAATGAACGTATCTGTTTTCCAGCAGTGGTTTGCTGAATTATCGGAAAACAATGCCTTTGGTTTTATGGATCGATTCACAGGTGGATCATTTGAGAACATGTCAATTTTGGCACTCAATATTACACCTTACATCACATCTTCTATTATTATCCAGCTTCTCACGATTGCTATTCCTAAGTTTGAGGAATGGCAACGTGATGGAGAGGATGGAAGAAAAAAGCTTGCAGCTCTCACACGTTATATCACTGTAGCACTTGCTCTTATTGAGTCAGTAGCAATGGCTATAGGTTTCTACAGAAGTGGATTCCTCATCGAGAAATCTCCTCTGTATGTAGTAGAGATTGTTGCAGCACTTACTGCAGGCAGTGCGTTCCTTATGTGGATCGGTGAGCGTATAACAGATAATGGTGTAGGAAACGGTATCTCTATCGTACTTACTATTAACATTATCTCAAGAATGCCTTCCGACCTCAGTAGCTTGTTTACACAGTTTGTAACAGGCAAGAACATTGCCAGAGGAGTGGTATCCGTAATCATTATTGTTGCGGTAATCGTAGCAATGGTTGTTCTCGTTGTTCTTCTCAACGGTGCAGAGCGCAGGATTCCGGTACAGTATGCTAAAAAGATTCAGGGGAGAAAGACCTATGGCGGAAATCATTCAGAGATTCCTCTTAAGGTTAACACCGCAGGCGTTATGCCTATCATTTTTGCGATGTCTCTCTTCCAGTTCCCGATCATTATCAGCCAGCTTGTTGGCTATAAGGGAACAGGTGCATGGAGCGAGATCCTTAAATACTTGAATCAGAGCTACTGGTGCAATACCTCAAATCTCAAGTATTCAATCGGACTTGTTGTATATGTTTTACTGCTTATCTTCTTTGCATATTTCTATACATCAATTACATTTAATCCGCTTGAGATTGCAGATAATATGAAAAAGCAGGGTGGCTTTATTCCCGGAATTCGTCCCGGAAAGCCTACCAGTGATTATTTAACAAACATTCTGAATTACATCATTTTCATCGGAGCTGTTGGACTTACCATTATCGGTGTCCTTCCGATATTCTTCAATGGTGTATTCGGTGCTAACGTATCCTTCGGTGGTACGAGCCTTATCATTGTTGTAAGTGTTATTCTTGAAACGGTGAAACAGATTGAATCACAGATGTTGGTACGTAATTACAAAGGTTTTTTAGATGATTAAAACTTAAGAGGTTTCGGAGCATACCGAAAGGTATGCTTCCTAACCTCTTATTGTGCATTTAAGAAATATAAGAAAAATAGGAGACTTCCAGTATGAAAATTATTATGTTAGGTGCACCCGGTGCAGGTAAGGGAACACAGGCAAAAATGATTGCTGATAAATATCAGGTTCCGCACATTTCTACAGGTGATATTTTCAGAGCAAATATCAAGAACGGAACTGAACTCGGAAAGAAAGCAAAGGAATACATGGATCAGGGACAGCTTGTTCCGGATGAGCTTACTGTTGAGATCCTTCTTGACAGAGTAGCACAGGATGACTGCAAGAACGGCTATGTTCTTGACGGTTTCCCGAGAACAATTCCTCAGGCTGATGTACTTGACAAAGAGCTTACAAAGCTTGGCGACAAGGTTGACTATGCAATTAACGTAGATGTTCCGGATGAGAACATTGTTCGCAGAATGTCAGGAAGAAGAGCATGCCTTAAGTGTGGTGCTACTTACCACATCGAGCATATTCCTCCGAAGCAGGAAGGAATATGTGACACTTGTGGCAGTGAGCTTGTTCAGAGAGATGATGACAAGCCGGAGACAGTTAAGAACCGTCTTAGCGTTTATCATGAGCAGACTCAGCCCCTCATCGACTATTACACAAAGAAGAACATTCTTAAGACTGTCGATGGAACAAAGGACATGCAGGAAGTCTTTAATGAGATTACAGGTATTCTCGGTTGATTATTGAGGTAATGAGTAATGCCGGTCACCATTAAAACGGACGAAGAATTGAACCTCATGAGAAATGCAGGTGAGCTGCTTGCACAGGTTCATGAAGAACTACATAATGCGCTCAGACCGGGAATCTCCACTTTAGAGTTGGATGCAATTGGCGAAGAAGCCATTCGCAAACGCGGTGGAATACCGAATTGCAAGGATTATGAAGGATATCCGGCATCAGTTTGTATTTCCGTGAATGACGAGGTTGTTCACGGAATACCTAAAGCTGAGACTATATTAAAAGAAGGCGATATAGTTTCTTTTGATACGGGTCTGATATATGAAGGATTTCATTCAGATGCGGCCAGAACATGGGGCGTAGGAAATATTTCCCCGGAAGCACAGAAACTTATTGATGTCACGAGAGAGAGCTTTTTTGAAGGCATCAAATATGCCAAAGCCGGAAATCACTTATATGACATTTCCAAGGCGATTGATAAATATATCAAACCGCATGGCTACGGAATAGTAAGGGAACTTACAGGACATGGAATCGGCAGAGAATTACACGAAGAGCCATATATTCCCAATTATAGGAAATTAACAAGAGGTATACTCTTAAAACCAGGAATGACTCTCTGTGTTGAACCCATGATTACGATGGGAAGCAGAAAAATAGCATTTCTCGATGATGAATGGACTGTTGTAACTCTTGATAGTTCTTTGGCGGCACATTATGAAAATACCATTGCGGTAACGCCTGACGGAGAACCCGAGATACTGACAATTATTAAATGAACCACTTAAATGTGATATAGAAATGAGGTTAAGATCAGATGTCTAAAGCAGATGTAATTGAAATTGAAGGAAAAGTAGTTGAGAAGCTCCCCAACACAATGTTCAGGGTTGAGCTTGAGAACGGTCATATCGTACTTGCTCATATCAGTGGCAAGCTCAGACAGAACTTTATTCGTATTCTTCCCGGAGACAAGGTAACACTTGAACTTTCACCCTATGATCTCACAAAAGGAAGAATAATTTGGAGAGATAAGTAATCGCTTAGCTCCTGTAATTCGGAACGAATAAAACAAGTTTAAAATAATGCTTGTAATAGTTCTATATATATGTTATGATTGAATGCGGTCGTTTAAAAAGGGGTATCAGTATGCCCTTTTATACGCATATATACCAGAAAGGAGTTACAAATGAAAGTTAGGTCTTCTGTTAAGCCTATGTGCGAAAAGTGCAAGGTTATCAAGAGAAAAGGCGTTATTCGTGTAATTTGCGAAAACCCTAAGCACAAACAGAGACAGGGCTAATTCGAGTCATTTTGACATTACTTTTTGATACCAATGTGTATTGGAAAGATCGGATTAACTACTGTCCGATTGGGCTGAATAATCGCCCCAATCAAACAAGTAACATTTAATTATGGAAACAAAAGGTTTCCGCAAACAATTTTTTTCAAATGGAGGAATATTAAAAATGGCTCGTATTGCAGGTGTAGACTTACCCAGAGATAAGCGAGTTGAGATTGGTCTCACATATATCTATGGTATTGGTAGAACAAGCTCAAACAAAATTCTTGCTGCTGCAAATGTAAATCCCGACACACGTGTTCGTGATCTCACAGATGATGAGGTTAAGAAGATTGCTGAGATTATCGGTAATGATTATGACGTAGAAGGTGATCTTAGAAGAGAGATCGCTATGAACATCAAGCGTCTTTCAGAGATCGGATGCTACAGAGGTATCCGTCACAGAAGAGGACTTCCTGTTCGTGGTCAGAGAACAAAGACCAACGCTAGAACAAGAAAAGGTCCCAAGAGAACAATCGCTAATAAGAAGAAGTAATTCTCTTATTATATAGTAACTTTAGATAATTCATAGGAAGAAAGTAGGTTAGTTTAAAATGGCAAATCAGAAATCAAGTGCTTCTAAGACTAAGAAGCGTGTCAAGAAAAACGTTGAACACGGACAGGCACACATTCAGTCATCTTTCAATAACACAATCGTTACATTGACAGATGCTGCAGGTAATGCTCTTAGCTGGGCAAGTGCCGGTGGTCTCGGTTTTAAGGGTTCAAGGAAATCTACTCCATATGCTGCACAGATGGCTGCAGAGACAGCAACAAAGGCTGCACTTATTCATGGCCTTAAGACTGTTGATGTCTTTGTAAAGGGACCGGGTTCAGGAAGAGAAGCTGCTATCAGAGCTCTTGCTGCAAGTGGTCTTACTGTTACCAGTATTACGGATGTAACTCCCGTACCTCATAACGGATGCCGCCCGCCCAAGCGCCGCAGAGTATAATTTATCCTATATGATATTCACTCAGAGCCTGCGTTTTTACGTTTGGCTCTGATGGAGTATATAGACACTATTAACATTTAACTCGTTGGATGAAGGCACAGGTAGTGTCGTGCTGTAAACAACAGTCAGGTTTTTTCCTGAACAAGAAAGGAGCCAATAATGGCAGTAAACAGAGTTCCAGTACTTAAGAGATGCAGATCACTTGATTTGGATCCCACATTCCTTGGATATGACAAGAAGTCCAAGAGAACAAACAGCAGAGCAAACAAGAAGATGAGCGAGTATGGTCTTCAGCTCCGTGAGAAGCAGAAGGCAAAGTTCATTTATGGCGTTCTTGAGAAGCCTTTCCGTAACTACTACGACAAGGCTGATCGTCAGAAGGGACAGACCGGTGAGAACCTTATGGTCCTTCTTGAGCGCAGACTTGATAATGTTATTTTCCGTATGGGCTTTGCAAGAACAAGAAGAGAAGCTAGACAGGTTGTTCTTCATAAGTTCATCACTGTAAATGGTAAGGTAGTTAACATTCCTTCTTACCTCATCAAGGCAGGCGATGTTATCGAAGTTAAGGAAGCTTCCAGAAGCATCCAGAGATTCAAGGATATCGCAGAGATCACAGCAGGCAGAATCGTTCCTGAGTGGCTTGATGTTAACAAGGATAACCTTAGCGGTACAGTTAAAGAATTCCCTTCAAGAGATGTAATCGACGTTCCTGTAAACGAGATGTTGATCGTCGAGTTGTATTCTAAGTAATTTAAAATAGTTCAGCGTGGCCATAGTTCGAAAGCGCGTGCGTTTTCGAACCCGGCTCTGAATTATTTAATTTTAGAAACACCATAAAACCATAAGGAGGGTATGTCAGTGTTTGATTTTGAAAGACCAAATATTGAAGTTGCTGAGATTTCAGAGGACAAGAAGTACGGCAGATTCGTTGTTGAGCCTCTTGAGAGAGGTTATGGAATTACTCTTGGTAATTCACTCAGAAGAATTATGCTTTCCTCTTTGCCTGGAGCAGCAGTAAGTCAGGTCAAAATCGAAGGTGTACTGCATGAGTTCAGTTCTATTCCCGGAGTAAAGGAAGATGTAACTGAGATCATAATGAATATCAAGAATCTTTCTATTCGTAATAATTCTGAGACTAATGAGCCCAAGACAGCATACATCGAGTATTCAGGCGAGGGTGTAGTCACAGCTGCTGATATTCAGGTTGATCAGGATATCGAAATCACAAATCCTGAGCAGGTTATTGCAACACTGTCCGGTAAGGATGCTAAGCTCTACATGGAGCTCACCATCACAAAGGGCAGAGGATATGTAAGCTCTGATAAGAATAAGCTTGCAGATCTTCCTATCGGTGTTATTGCAGTAGATTCTATCTATACACCAGTTGAACGTGTAAATGTCAGTGTAGAGAATACACGTGTAGGTCAGGTTACTGACTATGATAAGCTGACACTTGATGTTCACACTAACGGAACACTTGCTCCCGATGAGGCTGTAAGCCTTGCAGCAAAGGTTCTTAGTGAGCATCTTAGCCTCTTCATCGATCTGTCTGAGAATGCCAAGACTGCAGAAGTTATGGTAGAGAAAGACAATGATGAGAAGGAAAAGGTTCTTGAGATGAGCATCGATGAGCTTGAGCTCAGTGTTCGTTCCTTCAACTGCCTCAAGAGAGCCGGAATCAATACTGTTGAGGAGCTTACAAACAAGACTCCCGATGATATGATGAAGGTTCGTAACCTTGGACGTAAGTCCCTTGAGGAAGTGCTTGCAAAGCTTGATGAGCTTGGACTTGCACTTAGAACAGGTGAAGATCAGAACTGATAAAACAGGTTAGTATTCGCTGATGGTAAAGCCGACGTGTACGGATGCGGATTCTCATTAGGTATTAACACAACATATCGGGAGTAAAACCAAAGCGTATTCCGGTATGCACCACAGCAGAGGGAACTCTGCGATTGAGAAAGGAAGTAAATTATTATGGCAATGTACAGAAAGTTAGGAAAGGCTACAAAGCCCAGAAGAGCACTCCTCAGAAACCAGGCAACAATGCTTCTTTACAATGGTAAGATTGTTACAACCGAGGCTAGAGCTAAGGAAGTAAAGAAGATCGTTGAGCCTATCATCGCTCTTGCAGCTAAGGAGATGGACAACTACGAGACAGTTACTGTTGAGGCTAAGGTTGCCCGCAAGGACAAGGATGGCAAGCGCGTTAAGGAAGTTAAGGATGGCAAGAAGGTAACAGTTTATGATACTGTTCAGAAGGAGATCAAAAAGGATAAGCCTTCACGTATGCACGCTAGAAGACAGATCCTCAAGACCCTCTATCCTGTAACTGAGGTTCCGAAGGAAGCTGCTGGAAGAAAGAAGAACACAAAGCAGATCGACCTTGTTGAGAAGCTTTTCACAGAGTATGGTCCTAAGTATGCTAGCCGTAACGGTGGTTACACAAGAATCGTTAAGATCGGTCAGCGTAAGGGCGATGCAGCTATGATGGTTGTTCTTGAGCTTGTATAATTAACATAATAAAAAAATGAGCGGTACGATTAGTCGTATCGCTCATTTTTTATGTGCGCTTAGCAGTGCATGATTCTAATTCCTACAACAATTTAATAGATTCTAATCTGCATTGCCATCAGATATAATCTCTGTAGATGTTCCATAAGCCTGATCGGGATGCTTGTTTGCGTATTCTGCAAGCGTTTCACCACCCGACATAGTACGGGCGAGTAAGGAACATAAGATAATAAGTGCAATTATTATAATTAGTGGTTTAAAGTATTCGTTTGACATAAAGCCATTTTAGCAAATTTATTGAAGAAGTGCCATAACACCCTGAGGGGTCTGATTTGCTTGTGCCAGCACAGACTGCCCGGCTTGCTGAAGGATATTTAATGTGGAAAGTCTCACCATTTCTTCAGCCATATCTGCATCGCGGAGGCGTGACTCTGCAGCGGTAGTATTTTCAACAACGTTATTGAGATTATATACAGTATGCTCGACACGGTTCTGAATAGCGCCAAAATAACTTCTTACACCGCTTACCATCAGGATTGCATTAGAAAATTTGTCAATAGCGTTGGTTGCGTTATCTTCTGTCAGAAGATTTACATCTGTAATAAGAAGTGCATCTGTGCTCATGTCAAAAAGTTCAATTTCCACTTTGTTTGTCATATCAGCGTCTGTTCCGAGGTGAAGAGCGATAGAAGATCCGCGTCCTTTCTGGTTCTCGGTAGTAAGGTCCATTTGAACATAACCCAAAGTGGTATTCATGATTTCAATCGGTTGCTTGTTCTTTTTCGCAGTTTCGCCAAGTATATTTGTTCCGCCTGTGCTAAGTGAAGGAGTAATAAGTGATCCTACACCACCAAGACTTTCGTATGAGAGTCTTCTTACAAATTCTACTGCGCCCATTTTGCCTGATACAGGACTTGAGTAACTACCGTTGTTGATGCAATCCTTTAAATCGGATTCGGATATACCTATAAGGCTTGTAAGAACGGTATCAAAGCTATCGGTTTTGTTATCGATGAAACCCTGGAAGATTTTGTTCATTCCGGTTAAAATGGTGGCTTTTGAGAAATCATTTGTGTCGGAAGCAAGGTAACCGGCATAGGCAGCTGCCAGATAACCATGACCATAAACTCTTCCGTCCACTGTATATTGTCCGCCTTGTGAGAGGTATGCAGCAATATTATAGTCTCTGGAGGGATCGTTTGCACTGGAAAGTGTACTTGCACAACTACTGAGATAACTATTCCAACCAGATGAATAGCCGCCACCTGATAACTGCGCTGTTCCTTCTATAAACCATAGCGGAAAGTCTTCAGGACCTGTACCTATATTCATTCTTTCGGGATAAACTGTAGCCATAACACCATGCATTACTTCGTGTGCAACTGTTGATTCAAGCAAACTGAGTTTATCTTGGCTTAAATTCAGGGAAGGGAAATCGGCCTTATCCACTGAAAGCAGTAGAGAACCTGGTGTGAAATTCTGTCCGGGCCATGAAATTTGGGCGGACATGGATGCCAATACGTTATCCACACCGTCTATTGTATTGATAGTCATTGTTGAATAATAGGGAGTTTTATCGTTTTCAGCCGCTGTCCTTACTGTATTTCCCATAGGAGAAAAACTGTTGAGTATCTGTTCTACAGCGTTGGGGAAATACTCATTAGAGATTTTCTGTGCAAGATATTTCATTCCATTTGCTATAGAAGAAGGCGGATTGAGAGTAGTTAATCTCGGAAGACGACCTTTTTTAGGGAAAATGGGAGTTTCGTTGAATTTGGTACGACTGGTGATCGCGTTTATTTCACTTTTTAACTGCTTGATTTCGTTATTGATGGCTATTCTGTCTTCGGGCGCAAGGGTTCCATTAGCGGCCTGAATAGAGAGAACGTTGCATCGCTGAAGCATTTCATGTACTTCGTGTAAAGCACCGTCAGCAACCTGGGCCATAGAAATGCCGTCTTTGCCATTTGAGGAAGCGCGTGTAAGTCCCCTCATCTGGCGGCGCATTTTTTCAGATATGGTTAAACTTGCTGCGTTATCTGCGGCGCGATTAATCTTATATCCTGAAGCCAGCTTTTCGGCTGTTTTAGCTCGTTCTGAAGTTGTGATACCGGTCATCATATTTGCATACGATGCCTGCATGTTATGTTGTATTACCACAAGCTGCCCCTTAATGATAATAAATCGATATTTTTAGTCCTTTACACTAAAGTTATCGGCAGTTTTATGAAAAAATTTTACACTTTTTAAATATGGCAGAAGAAGTGCGCAGCTGTGCTTGTTTTTCACAACTGCATATAATAAAATAGTGAGGATGTACTTTAAGAACGCAATAATACTGAAAAAGAGGCAAAATGAGTTCAGAAACTATGCTCCGTACGGAGAATCTGACATTTGAATATATAAGACGAGATGAGGAAGGCAACGTAGAAGGGATAACCACCGCTGTTGACGGAGTGGATCTGGAAGTCAAAAAGGGCGAATTTATATCCATTCTCGGACACAACGGTTCAGGAAAATCTACACTGGCCAAGCATTTTAATGCACTTTTATTCCCCACTGAGGGTACTGTCTTTGTTGACGGAATGAACACTTCGGATGCAAGTAATCTCTGGAGTGTCAGACAGGAAGCGGGGATGGTTTTTCAGAATCCCGACAATCAGATAATCGGACAGGTTGTTGAAGAGGATGTGGGATTTGGACCGGAAAACATGGGGGTTCCCACAAAAGAGATATGGGAGAGAGTAGAGGAAAGCCTTAAGACCGTAGGAATGTACGAATTTAGGAAAAGCTCACCCAATCACCTCTCCGGAGGACAGAAACAGAGGGTTTCAATTGCGGGAGTTATTGCAATGCACCCGAAATGCATCATTTTTGATGAGCCGACAGCCATGCTTGATCCGAACGGACGAAAAGAGGTTATCCGCGCAGCGAGAGCCCTGAACGACGTGGAAGGGATAACGATCATTCTGATTACTCATTATATGGAAGAGGTTATCTATTCCGACAAGGTCTTTGTTATGGATAAGGGACATGTGAAGATGCAGGGTACCCCCAGGGAGATTTTTTCACAGGTGGATAAACTGAAGGAATTGAGGCTGGGTGTTCCGCAGGTAACTCTTCTTGCGCATGAGCTTAGGCAAAGAGGACTTAATATTCCCGAGGGAATTCTGGACCGAGGGGAACTTGTAGCTGCTTTGAAGGGATTAAAATGGCAATAATACTAGATCATGTAAATTACATATATGAGGCCGATACAGCGATGGCAAGGACAGCCTTAAATGATGTGTCGCTTCAGATACCGGATGGCCAGTTTATAGGCCTTATTGGGCACACCGGATCGGGAAAATCGACCCTTGTGCAGCATTTGAACGGCCTTATGAAACCGTCATCAGGTTCTGTCTTCTTTGATGGCAAGGACATAAACGATCCCGAATATGACAGAAAAAATCTCAGAGCCAAGGTGGGACTCGTTTTTCAGTATCCCGAGCATCAGCTTTTTGAGATAAACTGCTTCCTGGATGTGTGCTTTGGGCCAAAAAATCTGGGGGTTCCTCAGAAAGAGATAGAGCTTAGAGCGTATGATGCCCTTAAAAAGGTAGGCCTTCCGGATGAATATTTTTATCAGTCTCCGTTTGATCTGTCCGGGGGACAAAAGAGGAGGGTGGCTATAGCCGGAGTTCTTGCTATGAAGCCGGAGGTGCTGATTTTGGATGAGCCTACCGCAGGACTTGATCCTAAAGGCAGGGATGAGATACTTGATTTAATCGCTGAACTTCATGATACGCTGGGAATCACGGTAATTCTGGTGTCACACAGCATGGAGGATGTGGCGAATTACGTCGACAGAATAATAGTCATGAATAAGGGTGAAGCAGTCTATGACGGAACCCCGAAGGAAGTATTTGCGCATTACAAAGAGCTTGAAGCTATAGGTCTTGCTGCACCGCAGGTTACATATGTTATGGAGGAGCTCAGAGAAGCCGGATTTCCCGTACATACGGATGCTACCACTATTGATGAGGCAGCAGATGAGATTATGCGGGTTTTTGGATGATTTTTATATAAAAAGTTGGGAGCATGTACTGAATGCTTAGAGATATAACGCTGGGACAGTATTACCAGACAGATTCCGCTATTCACAGACTGGATCCGAGGGTAAAAATTGTAGCGACACTGGTATATATTGTATCCCTTTTTGTAGTAGACAATTTTATAGGATATTTGATAGCAGCAGCCTTTCTTGTGCTTGCCATTATGAAGTCAAATGTGCCCGCAAAATTCATTTTTAAGGGCATGAAGGCTATTTATTTGCTGCTTCTTATTACTATGCTGTTTAACCTCTTTTTGACGCCCGGAGAGCCTCTGGTGACTTTCTGGAAACTGAAAATAACCAAAGAGGGACTTAAAATAGCGGTTATGATGGGAGTGAGGCTTGTTTTCCTTATAACAGGGTCTTCAATAATGACGCTCACTACCACCCCAAATCAGCTTACGGACGGTATGGAGAGCCTCATGAACCCGCTTAAGGTGTTCCATGTGCCGGTACATGAGATATCTATGATGATGTCGATTGCACTCAGATTTATTCCGATTTTGATGGAAGAGACAGACAAGATCATGAAGGCTCAGATGGCAAGAGGTGCCGATTTTGAGAGCGGATCGCTTATCCAGAGGGCTAAGAGTCTGATACCGCTTCTTGTTCCGCTTTTCATATCAGCCTTCAGAAGGGCAGGAGACCTTGCTATGGCTATGGAGGCCAGATGTTATCGAGGCGGCGAAGGCAGGACTAAAATGAAGCCTCTTGCTTATAAGAAATGGGATATTTTTGCATATATAGTGATTTTTGTGTATTTATGCGCAATGATCGCTGTGGGAATTCTGTTTTGATTGACGCAATATTGTGCAATTTATTATTGATATATCCTTATATGCATATAATTGAGGGCTAAGATTTGAAAAATATTATGCTGACAGTTGCATATGATGGGAGCGGCTATCACGGCTTCGCTTTTCAGGAAAACACCCGGACAATAGAGGGTGAGCTGAAAAATGCCGTTGATGCGCTGACCGGTGAGGATTCGGAGATTATCGGTGCCAGCAGGACAGATGCCGGAGTGCATGCATATGGGAATCTGGTGGTGTTTAAAACAGAATCCACCATTCCTGCTGAAAGCTTTGCACCGGCATTGAATAATAAGCTCCCCGATGATATCAGAATCATGCGGTCGGAGGAAGTTCCGCTTGAATTCCATCCGAGAAAGTGCCTCTCAGAGAAGACATATGAGTATAGAATCCTGAACGTTAAGACAATGGTGCCTACTAAGAGGCTCTATTTTTGCCATAACAGCTATCCTCTTGATGAAAAGAGGATGAACGAGGCTGCCAAGTACCTGGTGGGAGAACATGATTTTTCAAGCTTTTGTGCAGCCGGATCTCAGGCACTAAGCCATGTTCGAAGGATTATTTCGGCAGAGGCTGTGAGACAGGGCGATGAGATAGTGATTAGAATCACAGGCAACGGCTTTTTATATAATATGGTGAGAATCATAGCCGGGACTCTGATGGAGATAGGCAGGGGGAAGGGCGAGTCTTCGGACGTTGAAAAGATGATCGGAGCAAAGGACAGAGCGGCAGCAGGACCGACAGCTCCGCCGCAGGGACTTTTCCTTATAGAATACAGATTCCCCGAGGGATTATAAAATTTTTATAACCTCAGCTATTTTGTGCTATTTTTGGTGGATTTTAGGTTGACAAATTGAAAGAAATGAGCATATAATATATGACTGTGTGACGATTATCGCCAAAGTTATCCCGGTAAGTAACGAGGCGTATATCTTATACAATATATAAGCGAATGGATCAGGTGAAGGGTTCTTCGCACCAGAGTTTAACTGTTAACTGGTTATGGAGGTAATTAGAATGAACACATATATGCCTAATGCTTCTTCTGTTGAGAAGAAATGGTATGTTGTAGACGCAACAGATATGACACTCGGTCGTCTTGCTTCTAACGTTGCTAATGTACTTAGAGGAAAGAACAAGCCGATTTATACACCCAACATTGATACAGGTGATTATGTAATCGTAATCAACGCAGAGAAGATTAAGGTTTCAGGTAAGAAGATGGACCAGAAGATGTACTGGCACCACACAGATTACGTTGGACACCACAAGGAGTTCACTCTTCGTCAGATGATGGAGACACACCCGGAGCGTGTTATCGAGCATGCAGTAAAGGGAATGCTTCCCAAGGGTTCTCTTGGCAGACAGATGTACACAAAGCTTCACGTATACGTAGGTCCTGAGCACGATCATGCAGCTCAGAAGCCCGAAGTACTTACATTCTAATCTGAAAGGAGAATTTGAAAATGGCTAAAGCAGCAAGTTTCTATGGCACAGGTAGAAGAAAGAAGTCTATCGCCAGAGTTTATCTTACACCCGGTAAGGGCAATATCACTATCAATAAGAGAAGCATCGACGAGTATCTTGGACTTGAGACTCTTAAGGTTATCGTTCGTCAGCCCCTTGTACTGACAGATACTCTTGATAAGTTCGATGTTAACGTAACAGTTCGCGGTGGCGGCACAACAGGTCAGGCTGGTGCAATCCGTCACGGTATCTCAAGAGCACTTCTTCAGGCTGATTCTGATGAGTACAGGCCTGCACTTAAGAAGGCTGGATACCTTACACGTGATCCTAGAATGAAGGAGAGAAAGAAGTACGGTCTCAAAAAGGCTCGTCGCGCTCCTCAGTTCTCAAAGAGATAATCTTTCGAGATTCAAAAAGAATTTACAAACCTCAGAAACTCAGTGTTTCTGGGGTTTTTCTTTTATCTATAATTGTATTCAGTTGTGGTGAAACGCAGAAAATTTTGTACCGTAAACAGCGAGTAAACAGCAGGTAGACAGCAAAATTCTCAAGCCTTAGATTTTGTTAATTGCTTCTACCAGAGACTGGATATCAAGGTGTGTGTACACTTTCTCTGTCAGAGACATTGCTCCGGAGTGTCCTACGATTTTCTTGATCATTGTAGGATCCACATGAGCTTCCGCCAGCATTGATATGCAGGTGTGCCTAGTAGTCCGTGCAAAAATTAACTAGACCGTTTTTGCTATATCCTCTGCTGCATCGATTTCATCCATTTTGTATTTCCAATGATGCACCACCGGAGATTGATTTATCTCCTCAAAGTATAGATAAATGCGATCAACAAGTTCTTGTTTAGTGCCTACCCTTATTCCACGTAGCATCTGGCGTGTCATTTTGCCAAAGAAACCTTCTATCATGTTAAGCCATGACCCATGCTTTGGAGTGAATACAAATAAAAATCTGCCTTGCATTGTTTCCAAGAAAGCTTTTGTTTTCCTTGAAGTATGCACACTGTGGTTATCAAGCACTAAACGAA
>NZ_FOBE01000026.1:0-67693 GCF_900109475.1 Butyrivibrio sp. ob235 | reverse complement strand
AAAAATCATTATGAATGAGTTGAGGCAAAAAACAACCCCCACCCCTCATGATTGAGGGGCAGGGGAGTTGAGGTGCCGTAGGCACTTTTTTATTAAAAATTAAAAAATAAATCTTGAATTATTTTCGGAGAAGGGTTATTATACAGAAAAGATTTGAAACAATGCAATAGTGTAAAATGTATTGCAGTGGGACAGGAACTCAGAAAAGGTAATGGGATTATGAATAAGGATTTTAACATTCAGGAATATATGACACGCGGAGTAGAAAGGGTAGTTTCAGATGCGATAAAAGCTACTCTCAAGAATCCGAAAGAAAGTGTTTATATGGCGAAGTTTGCTCTGGCAACAAAGGCAGCATCAAAGAAAAGGGCAAAGCTGGAGGCAGAGGGCGAGCACATTCCACCGTTCCTCATCGCAAGCATAACCAGCAGCTGCAACCTTCACTGTGCAGGCTGCTATTCCAGATGCAATAATGCTACAAACGACACTGAGCCCGTACAACAGCTCACTGACGATGAATGGCTCAAAATCTTCAATGAGGCCGATGACCTTGGAGTAAGTTTTATACTTTTGGCGGGTGGAGAGCCGCTTCTTCGTAAAGGAGTGATAGAGGCTGCCGGAAAAAAACAGAATATACTGTTTCCGATTTTTACTAATGGTACATTCATGACAGAAAAGTATTTCGACATGTTTGACCAGAATAGGAATCTTATCCCGATAATGAGTATCGAGGGTGAGAAAGAAGCCACAGATAACAGACGTGGTGAGGGAGTCTATGACAAGCTCATATCAAATATGGATGAGCTTAAGGAGCGCGGACTTATTTTCGGTGCTTCAGTGACTGTGACCACGGAAAACATTAAAGATGTTTCTTCAGAGAGTTTCATTGGCAAGCTGTCTGACAAGGGATGCAAAGCTGTTATTTTTGTTGAGTTTGTTCCCGTGACTGATGACTCTAAGTATCTTGCACCGGGTGATGAGGATAGAGAATATCTGAAAAATGAAATCATGAGACTAAGACAGGAACACCCCGAGATGGTATTTGTGTCCTTCCCCGGCGATGAGAAGAGCTCAGGTGGATGCATTGCAGCCGGTAGAGGATTTTTTCATATCAATTCACATGGAGGCGCTGAGCCTTGCCCGTTTTCACCATATTCGGATATAAACGTAAAAGACACATCTCTCAGAGAAGCCATGAACTCAAGATTATTCAAAGCTCTTCAGAAAGAAGGTGTACTCATGGATGATCATGATGGCGGATGTGTTCTCTATGAGAAGAGGCATGAAGTAGAAGCACTTCTTGGGGTAATCTGACAAAAAACTTCTTGACAGTGATTTGTCAGTCAATTATACTTACAACTAATAATTTTCAGAAAGGTAGACGCTATGGAAAGACTTATTCTCGTCAAAACAGGCGTGGTCATTACAACATCCGTGAATATGATTCAGGGGTCTGTTTTTGATATGTATGATGAGGATAAGGATAATTGTAGGGCATAGCTAGTGCTTTATAACTTACATAGTATACAAAGCCTCATCAAGCGAGAGTTTGATGGGGCTTATTTTTTTAGGAGGTGGCCGATGGACAATTATGTTGATGAAAGAGACTACAAATTACTGGAAAGCTCTGTACAATAGGCTAATTGCTGTTAAAGGGCATCCCTTTTTGATATATTAGAAAAATAGGAGGAGCGACGGATGTTGAAGGACTTTTATGATGAGACTGAACCAATAGTAAAATTGGAACATTTTTATGGGGAACAAAAGCACTTGGTTGATAAGTGCATTATTATTTTTTCAAAAGAGATTCATGACCATATTCTGGAAAAATTTCATTGTGAAGAGATCGCTTCGCTAGGGGGATGTAACGGAAGTATACCTATCTATTGTCTTGAATATAAAGGTGAAAAGATAGCATTTTACCTGACATCAATAGGCTCCGCCGTTGCATCGAGTGCCTGCTATGAAGCACACTGGTTAACCGGTGCGACTAAGTTTGTAATGTTCGGTTCCTGCGGAAGCCTTGATCCGGAACAGACCACCAGAAGGTTTATTGTCCCGACAGAGAGTTACAGAGGTGAGGGCGCTTCATTTTACTATGCTCCGGCCAGTGACTACATTGATATTAAGGGCTGTGATAAATTAGAGGCTATTTTCACAGAACTCAAGGTGCCATATGTAAAAGGGCGTGTCTGGACAACGGATTCTATGCTCAGAGAGACAAAGGGACTTGTGGCCAAAAGAAGAGAAGAAGGCTGCATAGCAGTAGAGATGGAGCTTGCGGGAGTCCAGGCTGTGTGTGATTTTTACGGACTTGAACTGTATGATTTTCTGGAAGCCGGTGATGTACTGGCAGATAGCGGATATGAAGTGGAGGCACTCAATGCAGCAAACCATGATCTGGGCAAGTTCTATATTGGCTTGGATATCGCGGTAAGGATATAAAATAATTTAGGGTGAAATCATAGGAAGTGGCGGTCTGGTATATCATGCAGACAGAGATGTTTGGGAAGTTGGATACAATATCAGAAAAGACCAGTGGGGACATGGCTATGTTCCGGAGGCAATGCAGGGAATAATTGATCATATTTCAAAGACCAGAAAAATTCGAGCTATTGAAGGTCAGTTTGCAGCAGAGAACCACAAAAGTCAGCGGGTAATGGAAAAGCTTGGGATGCATTACTCACATGACAGCGAGTTAGTGAAGCTTGATGGGAGCAAAAGGTATCCTGCAAAAACTTTCATTAAGGAGTTTTGATTGAAATGATACTTGTCACAGGGGCTACAGGATTTGTTGGAAATAAAATAATGGAAATCTGCAATGGTGTCGTTGCAGCGCCATCGCTCAGGAACGCATCTGAGGAGCAGGTCAGACGGATTATCGAAGAGAGTGGTGCGGATACCATCGTTCATACGGCAGCCATATCGGATATAGGAGCCTGTGAGGCAGATTCGGAGGCGTCTTATATAGCAAATGTTCAGATACCATGCTTCATTGCCAAAGCAGCAGAAGGAAGAAAACTTGTATGCTTTAGTTCTGATCAGGTATACAGCGGTCTTGAGGATGATGGACCTTATACAGAAGAAAATGTAAAACCTGCAAATATCTATGCAGAACACAAACTTGAAATGGAGCAGAGAGTTTTGGATATCTGCCCTGATGCAGTTATGCTTCGCGCGGAATGGATGTATGACTATTATCTAAAAAAGCCCAATTACTACATGAACATAATAAATGCCAAGGAATCAGTAGCGTTCAGCTCAATGCAGTACAGAGGTATCACCTATGTAAAGGAAGTTGCTGAGAATATAGAAAGAGTCATAGCATTACCCGGCGGATCTTATAACTTTGGAAGCGAGACAGATAAGTCCATGTATGATATTACAAAGGAATTTGTAAGTGCGCTGGGGTTGGATATTCAGGTAAATGATGCTCCTGCAAGGCATAATCTGTGGATGGATTGTTCCAAGGCGAAAAAGTACGGTGTTGTTTTCAGCAGTGTTTCGGAAGCTCTGTTACAGTGCGCCGAGGATAATGGTAGAGAGAGTAAATAAGATGCTTGCGGCATATGCAGGAGGATATATGAAAATCGAAGAAGAAATAATCACACTAAAAGATGGAAGAAAGCTTACTCTGAGATCTGCGGAGGAAAAAGATTCGCAGACAATGATTGATTATATGGTCAAGACAGCTGAAGAAACGCATTTCCTATGCAGATATCCTGAGGAGATAAATCCTGATCTTGAACACGAAAAGAAGTTCCTAAATGATATTCTGGAATCTGAGGGCTCTGCATTTTTCTCGGTTTTTGATGGAGACAGGGCAGTTGGTAATTGTTCTATATCAGCTCATAGCAAGCATGTTAAGCTCAAGCACAGATGTGATTTAGCGATTGCATTGGAGCAAGATTTTTGCGGATGCGGCCTGGGGACAATTCTAATGACAAAGGCTATAGATAAAGCAAGGGAGCTGGGCTTTGGGCAAGTTGAACTTGGCGTATACGCTGACAATGACAAAGGATTAGCCCTTTATAAGAAGATGGGATTTCAGGAGATGGGCAAGACTCTAAGAGCATTCAGGCTTAAGGATGGTACATATATTGATGAAATCAACATGGTTCTCTTTTTGTAAAAACAGAAGATAAATTGGGGGATGTTAAAAATGAAGATAGAACATGTTGCAATGTATGTTAATGACCTCGAGGCAACCAGGGACTTCTTTGTGAAATATCTTGGCGGAAAATCCAATGATGGTTATCACAATGTGAATACGGATTTCAGGTCATATTTCATCTCATTCGATGATGGAGCAAGGCTTGAACTCATGAAAAAGCCCGGGCTTGTTGATGCCGAAAAACATCTGTTGAGGACAGGGTATATTCACATAGCTTTTTCTGTGGGCAGCAGGCAGATGGTTGATGAGCTGACTAAGCTTCTTAAAGATGATGGCTTCGAGGTTGTAAGCGGACCCCGGACTACAGGCGATGGATATTATGAAAGCTGCATTGTTGGTATTGAGGGTAATCAGATAGAAATTACTGAATGAGGTGAAATATACAGACATTTTTATGACAAGTTACTACTTTTGAAAGATGAGATGAATACTGAAGCTGCGAAGGAAATTGCCATGAAGAGACACGAATACATGGAAGGTTTTTTGAAAGAATACTTTGAGGAGTTGGGCGAATAGAGATGATAGAACAATTTAGTATGGACTACCTTCAGGATTATTTTGAAGGGTTTGATGAAGAAATAACAAAGTATCAGTGGCCGGATCCATTTGAGAGTGTTGATGATGCCAGGGAGCTTTTACAAGGATTTCTTGATGGGGTGAAGAACGGTGAAACAATACTTCTTTCTGTGCTGTCAGAGGATGGTGAGTTCATAGGGAGCTCGGAAGTGCATGGGCTTTCAGAGGACTGCTGTGAAGTCGGTGTTTGGATTAAAAAGTCCGAATGGAATAAAGGACATGCATATACTGCATTAAAAAAGGCTCTTGATATTGCTCGTACCAAGTATGGTAAAAAAGAATTTTTTTACGAGGCGGATATCCGCAATATTGGAAGCATGAAACTCCTTCGTAAGTTTGAAGATGAATATGAGATCATTGAGCAAGAACTTGAGAAGGTAACCACTGATTCCGGAAAAGAGCTGGAACTCCAAGGGTATATCATGAAAGTCAGGGAATAGGATGGAATTAAGGAAACATCAAAAAATGAAAAGACAGAAAATCATACTGGGATGGATTAGAATTGTCATAGGCTTGTTTGTATTTGCCTTTGGCGTTCATCTGACAATATTTGCAAATATAGGACTTGCACCATGGGACTGCCTGGGAATGGGAATATCATATCATACGCCGCTTAATTATGGAGTATCCATGACACTTGTTGCTATTGCCGTTCTTGCAATAGATTTGATCATGAAGGAAAAGATAGGCTATGGAACAATAATAGATGCACTTCTGACCGGGAATTTTGTCCAATTTTTCAACAGCGTAAATCCTTTACCTCTCAACAGTAATCTGTGGAGTGGAATAGTCATTATGCTTATGGGTTTTGTTTTCATGGCGCTTGGAATGGCTGTATATATGAAAAGTGAACAGTGCTGCGGACCGAGGGATGCACTGCTTGTCGGATTGGGGAAGCGGATGTCGCGTATCCCGATTGGAATTGTCGAGATTATACTCTGGTCAGCAGTCCTCGTGGCAGGAGTGCTGCTTGGAGGACCGGTAGGCATAGGTACAATACTAAGTACTTTTGGTGCAGGGATTGTGATGCAGATAGTATATAATATTATTAGGTTTGAACCGCGAGAACTGCATCACAGAGGAGTGACAGAGGTTTCGAAAGTGCTTATAACCAGGTAAAACGGGCTATTGACTAAGTTCATGATGGAGAATGAATACTATGAAAATATATATAGCAGGACCATTATTTAATGAAGCATTAGAATGGTGCGATACCATACTGCTTATTTTTGACGGAAGAGTACCGGATGAAGGTGCATGCTTCGAACTTGGTTATGCATATGCTAAAGGCAAAAGGCGATTTGAATCCAAATATTTAGAGCTAAGCGGGGATTATTCTCCGCATAGTTTTTTTACTCATTTCATCAAGAAACACTTGCGAAGAAATAATAAGTCATAATGAAGAACCCATATCATGGGAGGGAAGAGAGATACCACTTTCATTGTATGGTAAAATAGTATGTTATGAAGGGGGAACAGCGCTGAGATACTCGGAATTTTTCACTATGCTTCAGAATGAGCTGAGTGAAGAATACAAAAGACAACATGGCTGAAATTGCAGTTAAAGGGAAAAAATTAAGCATGGAATATCTTGATATAGTTGATGAAAATGGTAATCCTACAGGTGAAACTGTGGAGAGAGCCTATGCACATAGGAACGGAGTCCGGCATAGGACTTCACATGTATGGATTCTTAGGAAGCGGGAAGGGAAGATCCAGGTTTTGCTTCAAGAGAGGGCGGATACAAAATCCCTTCCCGGATGCTACGATATTTCAAGTGCAGGACATATCACAGCAGGGCAGGATTTTCGTGAATCCGCAGTGAGAGAACTGCATGAGGAATTAGGGTTTCGTTATCATAATCTTGAAAATTTCCGGAAATAGGTAAGGAGAATAATTGAATATGAATAAGAAGATTATTGCTACTGTGATTTACTTAATTGGAATATGCTGCGTACTTTTCTTTGGGGTAAGTGCATTGGGTGGTGGGAACACTGTAAGTAATCCGCAGGCGATGATTCCTTTTACGGAATTTGAGAGAAATATAATAATTCTGGGGATAGGGTTCATTCCTATGATAGCCAGCTGTTTGTTTATGTTATCAGCTTATGGCATTAAGGAACGATCTAAAAAGATATTAGTTCTTATCCCTGGAATTGTGACAGGAATACCTTTTGCAATAGGTGTCTGCTTTGTAACATATTTGCTCTTTCTTGGAATGCTTGATGTGATGGGAATGAGAGGGTAATGGTATGAAAATTCTTGTTGTTGGGGGAACCAGATATTTTGGAATCCCCATGGTTAATAGCTTACTTCAAAAGGGGCATGAAATTACGATTGCCACGAGGGGCAACTCAAAGCCGGATTTTGAAGCCTCTGTGGATTATGTTGTTATGGACAGGATGGATTCTCAAAGTGTTAATGAAGCTCTGGGCGGTCGGCATTTTGATCTCATAATCGACAAGATTGCCTATAGCTCCAAGGATGTAAAGGCACTTTTGGAAAACGTAACCTGTGACAGATATATTCAGATGTCTACGTGCTCTGTTTATCCCAAGGATCATCCTGATATCACGGAGGATGAGTTCCCCTCTGAAAAATATGAGCTACATTGGATAGATCGAATCAAGGATTATCAGGAAACCAAGAGACAGGCAGAAAGAGCGGTGTTTGAGTTCATGGATCCTGAGAACATTTCTTTTGTCAGGTATCCGATTGTTATGGGCGAGAATGATTACACCGGCAGACTGGATTTTTATATTGAGCACATAAGAGATCAGAAGCCCATGAACATTGATGATTATGATAAGGAGATGGCGTTCATCTACGAGAAAGATGCAGGTGAATTCATGGCATACCTGGCAGATCATTTTATAGCCGGCCCCGTAAATGGCTGCTCGAAAGCAACGGTTAAGATCTCGGAGATTATCAGATATATAGAAAAAGGCCTAGGCAAGAACGCTGTTATCAGTGAGCAAGGGGATGCTGCTCCGTATAACGGACTTGAAAATACACGTAGTTTTAGCACAGAAAAAGCGGAATCGACCGGTTATGGATTCCGTGAACTTGGTGATTGGTTATACCCGCTGATGGATGAAAGAATCCGGAAATTGGTCCTCTGACTTTATTTTTTAAAGTTAGGGGGCTTGTTTTTTTGTGGAATAGTATTATAATTAACATTGTACACAATTAAATGTAATAAAATGGAATATGCAGATTGAACGAAAAGGAGGATGCCATGAGCACAGCAGTCAGATATTATTCAAGATCAGGGAACACAAAAAAGGTTGCAGAGTATATTGCAGAAACAGCAGGTGTAGATGCTGTCTCAGTAGATTCAAACAATGCTGAACTTTCAGATAAAGTAGATGTCCTTTTTATTGGTGGGGCGCTCTACGCTTACGGTATTGATGAAAATCTGAAGCAGTACCTGAAGACATTATCCGGTGATAAAGTCGGCAAGGCAGTGGTTTTTTCAACATCATGGCTTTCAAAGCACGCACTGGACCTTATTAAGGATGCTCTGACAGATAAGGGGATCAAGGTTGAGAGCGATACCCTGTATTTTAAGAGCAAGGCTGTAGACGGCTGCAGGGATGAAGCAGTGAAGTTTGCAAAAAAATATATTTGACGAATATGACCAAGGAGGACATAAAGATGATCTATGATTACAAAGTAACTACAGGAACAGGTGAAGAACTTAACCTTGCTGATTACAAAGGGAAGATTATTCTGGTTGTGAACACAGCCACAGGTTGTGGTTTTACACCTCAGTACAAACCAATAGAGGAGCTTTATGAGAAATATCATGACAAAGGTCTTGAGGTGCTGGATATCCCGTGCAACCAGTTTGGCGGACAGGCTCCCGGTACAGATGAGGAAATCCATGAATTCTGCACACTTCACTACAATACAACATTCCCTCAGATGAAAAAAGCTGATGTAAACGGTGAGAATGAGCTTCCACTTTACACATACCTTAAATCTCAGAAGGGATTCGGAGGCTTCCAGGATCATCAGTACAGAGAATTACTTGAGAAGATGTTTGCAGAGGCGGATCCTGATTGGGACAAGAAGCCTGATATTAAGTGGAATTTCACAAAGTTCGTAATTGACAGGGAAGGAAACGTAGTTGCACGTTTTGAACCCACAGCTGATGTGGAAGATGTTGAGGCGTGCATAAAATCTCTTCTTTGAAAGTGTTTGGATTTATTAGTATTGACTCTGGCATATCAAGGATGTTTTGATTGAATCTAGAGCGGAAACTATACATCCCTTAGGATGAAAAATTGGAGGATACAACATGGAATGGAAAAAGATAGATGACAGTACATATCAGTATGATGAAGGTGGTGTGAGATTTTTCCTATTGCTTGGGACAGAGCAGGCGCTGCTGATTGACAGCGGTATGGAGGTTCATAACGCCAGAGAACTTGCGGGAGAGATCACAGAGCTTCCGGTCAGACTGTTTAATACACATGCGGACATGGATCACATCGGCAGTAATGATGAATTCGATGAAGTTTTGATAAATCCCGCTGAGCTTGTTAATTATGGCAAGCCGCACCCTTCTCAGAAGATAATTCCGATATATGACGGCGATGTTATTGATATAGGAGGACGCAAACTTCTGGCAATTGCTCTTCCCGGACATACGCCCGGAAGCACAGCGCTTCTTGATGAAAACAGCGGAATGCTCTTTAGTGGTGACCCGATCCAGGATGGCGGAATATTCATGTTTGGACCCATGCGTGATATGAGCGCTTACATCCACAGTCTAAAAAGACTTGAAAAATATAAGGGTAAGATAAAGGGTATATATGCAAATCATGGAACTTTGCCGGTGGATTTTTCAATAGTGGAAAAGCTTATCGAGGGTGCAAAAAAGGTTGAAAAGGGTGAGCTTATTCCGACAGAGAGGGATATGTTTGGCCAGACCGTCAAAGCATATGATGTCGGGGTGGCAACATTCCTTTGCGAATAAAAAATTTTCGATTATTTGGGATTATTAAGAGGTAGAACAGAAATGGACACAAATACAATTGATATCATGGGAGTAAGAAAAGATGGCGGTCTGGATATGGTATGGGATTCAATTATCACGCTTCCTGCGCTCAGCTTCAGGATGAGTAGCATAATAACGCTTCTTGTCGGCGTACATGTCCTCGTCTGCTTTCCTGAGCGCTAATCTTATATCCTTTGCGTCACTTACAACGCAGCTTCCTATGGCGAGGCTTACGTTGCCGGATTTCTCCGAAAGGTCTCTGACTTTTTGTATTTTATCCGCCACTTCCTCTTTAGTTGTGGAAGGAAGTATTACGGAGAATTCGTCGCCACCTGCCCTGAAGATCTGGTCAATATCAAATACTTCCGTAAGTATATCGGCAGCCTTTTTTATCAGCCTATCACCGGCTATATGACCCTCTGTATCGTTTACGCGTTTAAGGCCGTTCAGGTCAGCAAAAATAACACCAAGAGAATGACTCTTTTTCTCTGATGCCTGAGCTAACCTGTCGACAAAATTATTCATTGTATTTCGGTTCATGACGCCGGTAAGCATATCACGGGAACTGAGAGTTTCCAATCTGTCCAATAACAGATAATTGCTTATTTCCGAACTTAAGATAAATGTAGTTATTTCCAGAGTTTCTTTTATTTTATCTGATTTTTCCGGATCAAAATTGTCAGCCCATATATACCCTATAGTCTCATCACCTGATTTAATAGGGAAAAGGACAAGAGAAAAGATTTTCTCATTTATCAGCGAATCGTACCAGGCACGATTCTTTTTCTTCAAATAGTTCATGTCATTTTCATCTTTCAGAATCAGACAGTTGCTTCCGGAGATAGTATCCGCCCAAGTGGAAACCACCTTGTAAAATCCCTTTTCAATATGGAAGCCAAAGGGGTTAAGCTCTGTATCTTCTGCCAGATCTTCACTTAATACTCTGCAGGACTGCTCTTCATTGTTAAGAAGCAAAATGACACACATTTCCGCTGAGCACATTTGTCTTATGGACTTAACAACTTCATTCATGGCCTTTTCAAAGTCATTGTTTCCACTAAGAACCAGGCAGTTGTTTAAAACTGCTGCGGCTATTTCTCCTGATACGTCAGACATAGCTTCTGTATTGGGAGAGAGATCTATTTCCATGGTGTAGGTGCAGTAGCACAGATTATCATGGTCTGTCATAAGCGGCATAAAGACCATATTAAGCCATGCGCCATGCCTTTCGGGCCTGACGTAGGTATGAATCACTTTTTTATTCACCGCTGCCTGAATAGTAGCAGTCTCAAAATTGAGATCCTTAGGAATATAGTCCGTATATACAGAGTTTGGAATAAAGGTGCGATTCTCCATGTTGAGTTCCTGGATTGGATTCTCAATAGAATCTATATATGCTTTATTGCCTGCTACAATACGGATATCACCGGTCTTTCCATCCGGGAGCTTCTCCACTGATAAAACGCATGTAAATGCACCCAAGCTATTGGCAATTAAATCAAAATCCATAGTCATCTACCACCTTCCTAACTCTAATGATACGTTATTCAGCTAAAGAGAATTATTAAAAAAACCTAAAATATTAAGTGTAGGGAGAAATAGCGATTTAACAGTTTGATAATTCACTGTTAATTGGAAATATTTCTGTTATAGTAAAAGGATAAAAGTGAAGATTCGCTATGTACAAGCAATCTTCATGGGGAACTAAGGAGGAGAAAAACTATGACACCTAAGGTATTACTTTTTATTGTATTAATTGCAGTACTTGCGCCGGTTTATCTTTTGTTTGGGGTAGCTACATCCAAGAATATTAAGGATATGTCTGAAAAGAACAAGGAAGAGTATGAAAAAAACAGAGCAAAACACAGATATTTGTTACTTGGACAGTGCTGGGGAATGGGCATTGGAGTTATAGCAGGATGTATTGCAAATTATTGTATTTCCGGGAAAGTTTCGACCGGAATGTGCCTCGGGACATCATTTGGAATGCTTGCAGGTATGGCCATCGGTGCTATGCTTGATAGAAGAAAAATGGAGCAGGAAACCGAACAATAACTATTAGAGATAAGGGGATCCTCTCTATGCTTCGCGACGCAGATATCAGGGATGGACTTTGCGACTATCTTGAAACAAAATATGGAAAAATACGCTTCTTTGAAGAACTGACAATAGGAAAATCAAGAGCGGATATTGTCATGGTTACAGACGAGGGGCTCTATGGTGTTGAAATTAAAAGTGATGCAGACACCTATGAAAGACTTTCCAGACAGGTCAGGGATTATGACAGGTTTTTTGACTACAACTATGTTGTTGTGGGAACGACTCATGCAGGGCACATAAAAGAGCATGTGCCTGATCACTGGGGAATTATCACTGTTGAAGATGATGCCGGAAGCCTTGATTGCTACGAGATGCGTGCCCCGATGCGCAGTCCGAAGGTAAAGCTGAACAATCAGATGGGACTTTTGTGGAAGAGCGAGCTTGCTGTTCTTCAGGAAGAAAATGGACTATATAAATACTCCGATAAGAGTAAAATGTACCGCAAGAAATATCTGATGGAGAGTGTTGATAAAGAACTGCTGAAAAAGCAGATGCTTGAGGTACTTTTCGATAGGGATTACTCTATATTTGAGTAAGGAGGTGTTCATATGCGTCTTTTTATTGCAATTGTCCTTGATGAAAATATGACGGATGCCCTGACAGAGATGCAGGATGATCTGATGCGCGAAGGAATAAGGGGCAGTTATACGAGACCGGAGAACCTCCACATCACTTTGGCATTTCTCGGAGAAAATGATGAGCCTGAAAAAGTCATTGAGGTAATGCGGGATGTGCCTTTGAAGTCCTTTAGTATAAAGGCCTCAGGCACAAGGCGTTTTAAGGATATGGTGTTTGCGAACATTGAGGAAAGTCAGGAACTTCATGATTATGTGAAGCGCCTTAGAAAAGCTTTGTCTGATGAAGACATTGAGTATGACAGGAAAAAGTTTATCCCTCATATCACACTTGTCAGACGGGCGACCGGAAATAAGGATTTCCCCGGGCAATATGAGATTACTACCGAGGAATCGATGAGAGTAAAGGGAATCTCATTGATGAAATCAGAACGCGGAAAGCACGGAATGGTCTACACGGAGATTGGCTATGTGAGAGCTTTCTAAAAAAGATAAGGAGGAATAATTCATGCTCGAAGTAGGAACAAAGGCACCGTCATTTGAACTTCCGGATCAGAACGGAGTAATGCATTCGCTGGAAGAATACAGAGGTAAGAAGGTTATTCTCTATTTTTATCCGAAAGATAATACTTCCGGATGCACTAAGCAGGCATGCGGCTTTTCAGAGAGATATCCGCAGTTTACAGAAAAAGGAGCGGTTGTACTTGGCGTGAGTAAGGACACAGTGGCTTCCCATAAGAAGTTTGAGGAGAAGTACGGACTTGCATTCACACTGCTGGCAGATCCTGAGCGAAAGGTGATTGAGGCCTATGATGTCTGGAAAGAGAAGAAAAACTATGGCAAGGTATCCATGGGCGTGGTGCGGACAACATATCTGATAGATGAAGAAGGCATAATCATCAGGGCGAACGATAAAGTAAAAGCGGCTGATGATCCCGAAAAGATGCTTGGAGAATTGTGATGAGCTTTATGTAAGGATGTACCAAGGAGAAGGAGCGAAGAAAAAATCCACTTATTTTGCTTAATTATGAAAGTTTAATACTTTTTCAAAAAGGGTTAAGAGGCTGAAAATCCGGACCGATAAATATATCAGAAAGACAATCATACAGGGAACGAGACAAGCCTCCGGTTTCTGTATGGGAGCCTCCCGAGAAAGCCCGAGCTTTCAGAGGATGTATTAAAACGAAACGATAATAAGAGATTTTCTTCATTTTTTAACTCCTCCTAATATAAATATGTGACCTGAGTAACCTGATCAATGCAGAATTGACCAGGTTATTCTTTTGAACGAATCAGTGCAGAACAGGCCAAAATCAGTGTATGATGAGGCCTGTTCTTTTTGTGCGTTTATACTAGCATCTGAAAGCCACAGAAAAAGAAAATAAGGGTAGTGTTTTTGCTGTAAATAGATTTTATTTGAAGACAAATGAGGATTATATTCGTTATATAAACAAGTGAGTGCTTCAGAAGAAAGAGAGGCGTTAGTTATGAGTGAAAAGAGAATACACAAAAGTAATGATAAAAAGATCTGTGGCGTATGCGGAGGCATTGCAGAATATTTCGGCGTTGATCCTACAATAGTAAGACTTATTTTTGTTCTGGCAGTAATGTTTACGGGCGTAGGAATCCTTCCGTACATCATAGCAGCGATCATCATGGACGAATGTCCTGAAGGCGCAGCAGAAAAAACAACTTATAAAGAAGAAAACAGTTACTCGGCAAATAATAACTATTATGAAACAGATGAACCCGTTGGCTTCAAGTTCCCGATGTCATGAGAATGGGAGAAAATCATGAACAAGACACTTCGAAATGTGTTTGCAGCATGTGCAATAGTAGGTGGCATCTTATTACTTGGAGATGCGCTTGATGAAGGAAATGCACTTTTGATGTGGGAATGCATAGGAATCTTCCTCATAGGAGTGGGCTACCTTTTCCCGGTAAAGCAGGCTGCAAAGTATATACTTGAAAAAACAATTGCGTTAAAGAAAAAGGAAAAAGCTTCCGGAGAGGAAGTTTTCAAATCGGCGTGATAAAAAAAGGAAAAACTGAAGAATATTTTAACTACAAGGGCGGGGTACTTTTCATTTGAATTGTGTCCTGCCTTTTTCATGGGTATAATTATCAAAAACACTGTTGACTCTTCCCTTAGGGAACCCCTTAAGGTTGATTTATCAACAAGAAGGAGGTTTCGAAAATGGAAAAGAAAATGACATCCGGAGAAATGGCAAAGAAGGCGGGAGTATCGCAGAAGGCAATACGTCTTTACGATGAAAAGGGGCTTCTTAAGCCGACTGAGTATTCAGAGGGGAATTATCGCCTGTATGATGCGGCTGCGCTGCAGATCCTTGAAAAAATCGTGGCCCTTAAGCAGATAGGATTTTCTCTTGAAGAAATTCGCGACAATCTAAAGAGCGGTGAAGCAAGTGACATCAAGTCGGCGCTGGAGATTCAGCTCCAAAAGATGGAGGAAAAGAAATATCAGCTTGAGAAAATTACGGATGCAATTAAGAGGACGCTAGCCCGTAAGGATGATCTTGACTGGGATGATGTTGCAGGAATCGTACAGTATGTGAATGCCGATCAGTCAGCAGACGAGCGCCACTGGGATGCACTTAAGCACACAAGCGGAGAGCTCGACTGGTATGTAAGGATTTTCAGATCGCTTGAGATAAAAGAGGGCAGCAGGGTTCTCGACCTTGGATGCGGATATGCTAAGCTTTGGAGAAACAACTGGACCGAGATTCCAAAGGGCACAAAGATTACGGGATACGATATTCACGGAAGCTGGGCTGATGATTTTGCAAAGTTCATTCCGGAAAACAAGGAAACACTTCCCGAAGACGTAAGTATTGAGCTTGAATTTGAGGATCTTGAGGATGAGAAGACCTGGCAGAAAATAGATGCTACCGGAGAGTATGACGTTGTTGTTGCTCACTACCTTGACTCCGAGATAAAAGATATCGAAGCTATTGTAGCGCATGCAAGCAGCGTGGTTTCCGAAGATGGATATTTTTCATTAAACGGTGCCAACGTGGCAAAGTGGAATAAATATTTCAAAGAAGCTATAGAAGCTGTTGGGGTAGATGCATCTTTCATAGATGAAAAGATAGCTAAGCAGACAGAGAAGAGAAATCAGTATATAGCAATGATGGAGAAATACTTTGCAAGGGTTGAGTCAGTTATTTTGCCAAACGTTTGGCATTATACCGAGGCCGGAGAAATTGTAGAGAAGATGAAGGACTACTACAAGGATCAGGAGAAAGCCATCGTTCGCTACGAGGACAAGCTGCTTTCTTATTTCAAGGACAAGATTGAAAAGGACGGAGAGTTTGCTCTTGAAACCGGAAGCCAGTTCTGGCATTGCTATAAAAAGTGAAAAAAGTTGGAGGAGCTATATGGGGAACATTTTCATTGATGATACGAAATTCGTCAAAGATCAGTACAAGAATTCTAACGGACTAAGCACCAGAATCTCAATTCATGACAAGTATTCAACCAATAAAATGGGGCTGCATAATTGGTATTTTACAGTTATGAAGCTGGAAGAGGGCATGAAAGTTCTGGAGCTCGGCACCGGAAGCGCAGTTATGTGGGTAAAAAACAGAGATGTTATAGGAAAGCTGTCGCAGCTGGTTTTATCCGACATGAGTGAAGGCATGCTCGCTGAAGCGAAGAAGAACCTCGGTGAGCTGCCAAATGTTAAATACGAGGTCATTGATATTCAGGACATTCCGTTTGAAGATAATACTTTTGATGTAGTAATAGCTAACTGCATGCTCTATCATGTGCCGGATATAAACAAGGCGGTATCTGAGGTTCGAAGAGTGCTTAAAAGCGGCGGATGTTTCTACGCCGGAACATCCGGACAAAACGGCGTGCTCGAGACCATTGCCGACATTCTTGAGCAGGATATTTCCTATGAGAATAATTTCTCTCTGGAAAATGGTGGAGAGAAACTGGAGCCGTTTTTCACTAATGTCCGGATAGAGCGTTACAAGGATTCCCTTGAGATAACAAATATCGATGATCTCATGGACTACATCTATTCAGGCATCACCTTTGAAAAATCCTGTACTCTCTCACGAGAAGAGGTGAGAGAAAAACTACTGTCCAATATGGTGGACGGTGTTTTGAAACTCCCAAAAGATCCGGGAATGTTTGTAGCGTGGTGAGGGATATGATTTATCGCGCTCATCGGGGAGTTTAGCCGAAGAAGAAAACAAGCGCAGCGGTTGCGGCAACACTGAAAAGAAAGATTAGTGTTATAAATCTTATTTTTGCACCGCAGGTGTCTGTCTGGATTTCCGGAATTCCATTATTTGTCAGAACATGTACATTAAGGGAATCTCCTGCGTGGAGGTTCCTTTTTGCTGTAAGGACATCGCTTTGCTGCCAGTGACCGTCGAGATTATATTCAACACAATACTTTTCAAAGGTGTGATAATAGCTGGAACGGCCGCTGATGTAAGCCTTTTCCTTTACGGTGCCGAGGCTCTTTACTATATGTCCGCTATAAACGGATGCGCGGAAATAGTTGAACATGCCGATAAAATCCGATACCAGCATCCATATGAGTCTAACTAAGAAAAATCCAAGTATAGCTAAGAAAATATAATCTGTAGGTTTGTCAATCATGATGTATCTCCTTTATAACCGATTGTTATTTGCTGAGATAATCCCTTGTTTTATCTCAGTCTATTTATAATACAGATGGACTTTGGGAAATGTTGCAAACCGTACAGGAATTTTTGAAGCAGATAATATCACAAGAATTTTTCACAAATATTACACACTTTGTAACAAAGAACTGTGATACAATGCAAAACATAGTTTTTAAAAAGGAGATAAATGTTATGAAAAAAAGAATTTTAGCTATGTGTTTTGCGGTTTCGATAAGTACTATGCTTATTGCATGTGGGGGTGCTTCAAACAGCACTGTTGATGTTCAGGAAGAAGAGATAGCCGAGGCAGCTGAGAGTGAGGCTTCTGAGGCAGCAGAGGAAGCAGCTTCTGATGTAACAGAGGCAGATGTTTCAGATATAGTTGGTGATGTTACAGAGGCAGGCGAGCTTGCCGGAGAAGAAGCAGCAGATGGCGAGGACAAAGCAGCTGATGCCGGTGAAGATGGTGCAACTGATGCCGGCGAGGATAGCGCAGTTGATTACTCAGTCTTCACAAGCGCAAGCAGTGCAGACGTTGAGGCATATGCGCAGAAAATTGTAGATGCTACAAACGCAAAGGATTGGGACACAATCGGTGATATGATCGAGTATCCTATCGGTTCTGAGGAGCTTGGCAACCTTTGCAATAACAAGGAAGAGTTCGTTGCTTATGCTAATGACAAGGGCTTTGACGAAGAGGCACTTGCTAAGCTTCAGTCTTGGAGCGTTTCCGATCTCTGGGCTAATTACATGGGTGCAAGCATCGGCGACGGAGATATCTGGTTCAGAGACCTTAGCCTTGATAACCCTGAATTTAAGATTGTTTCATATCTCGGACTCTATGAGAGCGAAGCTGGTGGAGAGATATCAGAGTAATTACAATATAATATGGATTTGAGGATATGCCGTCATGCTGGTGCGTGGCGGTATATTTGTTTTATGGGAAATGGAAAATGCTCACGTGTGGAATTGTCTGAAAAAAGCCATGCTTTATGGATTGTTTACTGTTAAAAGGCTCTTTTTCTGCTATAGTAGAACTATGAATTTGAGGAGGAGAAAATGAAAACAGTTATTAAGTCGGATATTGTAGAAGCACTAAGGAAAGTAGGGCTTCAGAGCGGAGATACGGTGATGGTGCACGCATCTCTTAGCCAAATTGGATATGTATGCGGCGGAGCGCAGGCGGTTATAGAGGCTTTGATAGAGGTGGTGGGAGATGAAGGAACCATCATGATACCCACGCAGTCATGGAAAAACCTCGATCCCGAGACGGGAGTTCACTGGGATGCTGATGAAGCTGACTGGGACAAAATACGTGAAAACTGGCCTGCATACGACAAAGCTATCACGCCAACAAATACGATGGGCGCGGTTGCGGAAATGTTCCGCTCATGGCCGGGTGCGATAAGAAGTGACCATCCTGCGAGATCAGTAGCGGCCTGGGGCAAAAATGCTCAGTATCTAACCGAAAACCATGATCTGTCAAATATATTCGGAGAGGGATCACCTATTGGTAAGTTGTATGAGCTTGGCGGGAAGGTTTTGCTGATCGGAGTGGACTACGACAAAAATACTTCCATTCACTTGGCGGATGTTCGAGCTGAATATCCCGGCAAGCATAACTGCACCGAGCACAGCGCGGTTATGGAAAACGGTGAGCGCATCTGGAAAGCATACGAGACACTTTTTGTTGATGGTGAGGATTTTGTTGATATAGGAAAAGCATTTGAAGCTGTGAATGACGTGAATAAATGCATGCTTGGCGAGGCGGAACTAAGGCTGATGAACCAGCGTGAATTAGTGGATTATGCGGTGTCGTGGATTGAGAAAAACAGGAAATAGGAGGATGTTATGGAGACTTGGTACTATGTTGTGGAAAGTATAGACGGCGATTATGCAAATCTTCGCAGAACGGATATAGAATCCGATGATCTTAAGCTTGTTGCGAGAGCGCTCCTGCCGGATGGCATCGCAGAAGGAATAAAGCTTAAGTATGAGCTGATGCAGTATTCTATTATTGATGGGTGAGAATATGCGGATTGTAAATCTGATAGAAAATACCGAGGGTGTAAAAGGTTGTGCGAGTGCACACGGCCTGTCGTTTTATGTGGAGACAGAAAAGCACAAGCTTCTCGTCGACCTTGGACCTTCGGAGGAGACTATAAAAAATGCAGAAGTGCTTGGAATTGATCTGAAGGCAGTGGATACTGTTGTTTTAAGTCATGGTCATTATGATCATTCGGGGGGAATTATGCCCTTTTCATCAATAAATTCCACAGCTGCGATCTATATGCAGAAATCGGCGCCGGGAGAATATTACGCAGATGATGGAGTGGCAGAGGACCGGGATAGATACACTTATATCGGAATCGATAAGAATATCGCTGACTTGCCTCAGATAAAACTTGTCGAGGGCGATTATAAAATTGATGATGAGCTTACTTTGTTTATCATAGATGAGCGCGAAGAGGACGTTCCGTTTACCAATGCGCGTCTTCTGGAAAAGAAAGATAGTGGTTATATTAGGGACGATTTCAGGCATGAGCATTTTCTTGTTATCAAGGAAGGCGGCAGGCATGTTCTGATTTCCGGGTGTGCCCACAATGGCATTGTGAATATCCTGAAGGAGTACATCAGGAAGTTCGGGGAAGAGCCGGATGTGGTAATAAGCGGTTTTCACCTGATGAAGAAGACCGAATATTCCGAATCGCAAATGCGGGTAATCACTGACACGGCAAAGGAACTTCAAAAGTATCATACAATCTTCTACACCTGTCACTGCACCGGAATTCCGGCCTATGATGCAATGCATGAGATCATGGGTGACCAGCTTAGATACGTACATTCAGGAGATGAAGTGGTTTTGGGATGAATTTCTTTGTGATTGGTGAGAAGTAAGGAGCATGAGTTATGTTCTTCAAAAAGAAAAGCGAAAAGAAAACCTATGATAAGGAAAACAAGAAACCCGTGATCAAAGCCAGTATTTGTAATGGGGAACAGGTTGCAGGCTTTCTGGATGTTCATATGGGAACTTTCGAGGAAGTAATGCTGATTAGGGATTCGGAAGATCTTTTTCAGTTTAAGGATACGTATGGAATCAGCGGGGATATTGAGAAGATATACTAAGGCGGCATGAGGTTTATATATGAAAGATTTATCTGCGGGACAACAGAAAATAAGCTGCGTGCTTAAATTTATTACTGTGCTGTCGGCGGTTGTGGGAATTTTTCTCAGTGCTTATGCGGGCAGAAAAGTCTTCATGGGCGGATCGAGGTTTTTGATGTACTTTACGATTCAGTCCAATATTCTTATTGCCATCATCTGTGCGATAGGTCTTTTCCTGATTCTTGGGAAAAAGAAAATCAGCAAGACCTGGTATGTGGTCAAGTTTGTTGGCACGGTTTCAATAACGCTGACAGGCTTTGTGTTTGGCTTCATGCTCGCGCCTCTTCTTGGAGCAAATGCCTGGAATATTCAAAATACGTTGACGCACCTGATAGTTCCTGTTGTTGCAGTGCTGGATTTCTTTGTTATTGCCCCGAGTGCAGGGATTGCAAAGAAGAATGTGATATTTGTCACCATTCCACCCCTCCTTTATGCAGTCTATGCTGGAATCGGATATGTAAGAGGATGGGAGTTTTCACCGGGAAACAATTACCCTTACTTCTTCCTTAACTGGGGAAGCGCCGCCGGAGCATTTGGCTTCTCAAGCGAGCTCCCATATATGGGCACTGTGTGGTGGATACTCGCACTGCTGGCTTTCCTGATGGTTGTGGGCTACTGCTACCTTGTTATTGCGGATTTGATTGGGAAGATTATACATAGAGGTTAGGGCGGCTATAAGTCAACCAAGCCTGTAGATGTATTTTTGACTTACCAAAGGCAATAACAGGATGAAGGAATTTAGAAAACCATGGTAAAGAAAATAGTAATAAGAAACAGGCTTACTATGGCGCCGACTGTGAAGTTTGACTATGCAGGGTCGGATGGAAAGGCTACAGAGAAGCACATTGAGCATTACAGAGAGAGGGCTGAGCATGGCTGCGGGCTCATATGCGTGGATGCCTGTATCATGTGTCAACGGCATCTATGAGCCTGAGCTTGCGAAGTATCTTATTGAAAATGAGCTTGTCGATACAGTGGATCTTGGAAAAGCGATTCTTGCAGATCCAGCCTTTTGCGAGGCAGTATTAAACGGGACACCTTTCGTAAAATGCTTTGGCTGCCCGAACTGCCAGTATGGTCCCGGGATGCCGCACAAATGTCCTGCGGAAACTAAACGAAGCAGGAAATAAAGAAGGGGGGAATAGTAGTGTCAAAGACTATGCCATCGATTATCCTGACAATTGCGCTTTTGATCGGATTATTTTCCGGGACAGAATATGCAATTGCTGCGCATGCTGTAACCGGACAATATCCTCTAAGATATGAGTCAAACGGAGGCGCAGGGACTATGGATCCTATTGAGGTATCTATAGGAGATACCTTCGTATTTCCAGAATGTGAATTTGAAGCACCCGCGAATAAAACATTTTTGAACTGGCAAATAACAGGAGTTGATGGAATACATTATCCGGGCGATTCAGTAGTGATAGCTGCAAATTGTGTATCTGGAGGCGCTATAACCGTGACTGCGTATTGGACTAATGCACCTGCAGCCGGCGTAACCACACGTCCTGAGGAAAAACAGCTGACCTATTCGGGCTCCGCGCAGGAACTAATTACAAGCGGATCAACGTCAGAGGGCACCTTGCAATATGCCATCACAGATACAAACACTGCTCCGACTTATGATAAATTTTCTGCGGAGATTCCAAAGAGAACTGAGGTGGGAGTGTACTATGTATGGTACAGAGTGCGCGGAGATGCTACGCACAGTAACAGTAATCCGGTGAGCATCAAAACTGAAATAACAGGAAAATCAATCGCGGGAGCAACAGTTACGCTGAATGCTGCAACCTTGGAATATACAGGCTCTGAGCAGAATGTAAAAGTCGAAAAGGTTATGCTCGGAGACACAGTTCTTCCGGAAAACTGTTATGACATAACCGGAGATCTCACAGCAAAAGAACCCGGCACTTATAAAGTGACTGTCACCGGCAAAGGCAACTATAAGGATTCCGCGACTGCCGAGTGGATAATAAAAAAGTCAAGCGAGGAAAAAACACCTGATGCAAAATCACGTTTCCTTTCATCAGTCAAAGTAAAACAGAAGAAGGGAAAACTCATAGTCAGCTGGAGTAAAGGCACTGCATCAAAGTTCGATGTTTATGCGGCATATTGCGGCACTGATTTTTCCCAAAGGAATATGAAGACTACAGGCAGAACTACCGCAACTTTCAAAAAGCTTAACGGAAAACCGATTAATTTTAAAAAGAGCTTCAAGATCTATGTTGTGGGCTATGATAGTAATGGTCAGAAACTCGGGAGAACCATTACTGCACATGTTTCCGGAAAAGACAATAAAGAGTTTGCTAATGTCAAATCCATACATCTTTCCAAGAAGAGTGTTTCCGTAGAAGTTGGCAAGACGACAAAGGTTAAGGCATCTGTAAAGCTCGATGATAATTCCAAGAAGATGAAAGAGCATGCACCAATGTTCCGTTATAAATCTTCTGATGAGAATGTTGCTGCTGTAGATGAAAACGGAAATATCACGGGCGTTGGCGCAGGAACATGTGACATATATTATTATGCTGTAAACGGTATTTCGAAGACATTAAAAGTGACCGTGCAATAAGTGAGGAGTAAATGGAGAAACAAATAGATTTTACAGAAGGAAAAATATTAAGGCCACTGCTGGAGTTTGCAATTCCGGTGCTGTTTGCGCTGTTTTTGCAGTCCTTGTACGGTGCGGTTGACCTTCTGATAGTAGGAAAATTCGGAGAGTCCGCGGATGTTTCGGGAGTCTCCACCGGCTCGCAGATAATGCAGACAATCACGAACCTCATGACCGCCTTGTCCCTTGGCATCACTGTTTTCCTGGGACAAAAGATTGGAGAAAAAAAAGGAGAGGAAGGCGGAAACGTTGTCGCAAACGGAATAATGCTTTTTCTATCGCTGGGAGTGATTCTAACAATACTTATTCCCCTGTGTTCGAGCGGACTTGCAAAGGCGATGAACGCACCGCAGGAGGCGTTTGACCTGACCTCAGCGTACATAAGAATTTGCGGAATGGGAATCATCATAATAATAGCCTATAACCTAATCGGCAGTATTTTCAGAGGGCTCGGAGATTCTATCACGCCGCTGGTGTCTGTGCTGATTGCCTGCATTTGCAACATTGTCGGGGACCTTGTTCTAGTGGCCGGTTTTAAGATGGGAACCCGCGGAGCGGCGTATGCCACGGTGGCTGCGCAGCTTGTGAGCGTGATAATCTCACTTATTTTGATCAGGAAAAAGACGCTGCCCTTCACGCTCAGCAGGCAGAGCTTCAGCGTGGACAGAAGTATTATAGGAAAAATTCTTTTCATAGGTACGCCGGTTGCGCTTCAGGATCTTCTCGTAGGTATTTCATTCCTTGTGATCCTGGCAATAGTCAATGCGTTGGGACTTGTGGCCTCCGCGGGAGTTGGCGTATCGCAGAAAGTATGCGGATTCATCATGCTGATTCCGGCGGCGTTTGCCCAGTCAATGTCCGCTTTCGTATCACAGAACAGAGGCGCAAAGAAATACGACAGAGCCTTCAAGGGCCTAAAATATGCGATAGGCGTGTCTTTCATCTTTGCAGTGGTCATGTTTTACATGGGATTTTTCCACGGCGATATTCTGGCGGGACTTTTTGCTAATGACAAGGAAGTCATCATGGCGGCCTGGGATTATCTGAAGGCGTACGCCATCGACTGCCTGTTTACATGCTTTTTATTCTGCTTCATTGGATTCTTCAACGGCATGGAATATACGAAGTTTGTCATGCTTCAGGGAATCGCAGGCGCGTTCCTTATAAGGATTCCTGTGTCGTATTTCATGAGTAAGCAGGAGCCGGTATCACTTTTCAAAATCGGCCTTGCGACGCCGTGTTCAACCATTGTTCAGATCATAATGTGCTTCATCTGCATGTTTTATCTGCAGAGAAAATTGGGGGAAAATCATGAGCATTGAATACAAGAAACTGACGCAGGAGTACCTGGACACCATCATCAGCATGAGAATCAATCAGCTGACGGAGGAGTACACTTCAGAAGGAAAAACACCCCCTGAAGGCGTCGACCTAAACGCAGCACTTCGCGATTTTTATACGAAAAATATGGCTGCCGGCACCTATGTCTCATGGCTGGCATTCGATGGGGACAAAATCGTGGGAACAAGCGGAATGTCGTTTGCGGAGAAACCGCCGTACTTCACGTGTCCGTCCGGAAGGCTTGGAATCCTGTCAAGCATGTATACCGATCCGAATTACCGCAGAATGGGGATAGCAACCGCGCTCCTCGACAGAGTTGTCAAGGAAGCAAAGGACTACGGCTGCGGAACAATTTACATCACTGCCTCCAACATGGGCGTTAAGCTCTACGAGGCTTATGGGTTCAAGCATAATGGCAATTTCATGCAGTACAATTTTTAGTTAAGGAAAATGACTGAGGAGGTGCTTATGGCAGTTTACAGATGTAGAGCGTGTGGTTACATTTTTGATGAGGAGAAGGAAGGAAAAAGCATCCGTGATATCGATGTGTGCCCGAGATGCAAGCAACCTGACGATATGTTTGTGCTTGTTGAAGAAGATGGAAACACAGAAGGGAAGGAAGAAAAATGAGCAGCATAAATTATCATGCAGGCGATATAACTAAACTCAAAGTAGATGCGATTGTTAACGCAGCGAACTCGAGTCTGCTTGGCGGAGGCGGCGTTGATGGCGCAATACACAGGGCTGCGGGTCCGGAGCTTTTGAACGAGTGCAGAACGCTTAACGGCTGCAGAACCGGTGAGGCCAAGATCACGGGAGGTTACAACCTTCCTGCGAAGCATGTCATTCACACTGTGGGACCGATTTACAGCGGCAGTGCCTCGGATCCGAAGGACCTTCGTAACTGCTACTGGAACAGTCTGGAGCTGGCAAAAAAGAATGACCTTCACAGCATCGCTTTTCCTGGAATATCTACAGGAGTTTACGGGTATCCCAAAAAAGAAGCGGCAAAGGTTGCCCTCGCCGCTGTTAATGATTGGATTGCTGAAAACGTCGGATACGAGATAGAGATAACCATCGTGAATTTCTCGGAAGAGGATTATCTGATCTATCAGAAAACCGCGGCGGAAATGTTTAACTGATCTTCTGTCCTTTTCCCTTAAGACCTTTTGAGGGGAAGGAATTTCTTGTAGGCTTTAAGAACTTTCTTCGGAACCTTTACTTTTGCGTTCGCGTTTATCTTCTTAATATTCTTGTTCTTCGGACCGGTGAATTCAATTGTGTTTGTACCGATAACTTCATAGCTGTTTCCGTCGGAGCCCTGCTCAACAGCACCTACAGTCTGTCTCTCAGCAAAGGCAAAAGTACTGAAGTGCGTGATCGTAAATGAAATGGTTCCGTCACTGTTGAACCTCGGATGGATCAGGTCATCCCCAATGCCAGGTCATGATGGTTTTGCCATCTTTCTCCAAGTAAACAAAATAGTAAGCTTCCTGATCTACGACTGTGAAAATTGCGTGATGATCATCACTCCATTTAAGATTGGTGGGTGCAACCAGGGCTGCAGGCGTTTCTGTCTGAGCCGCGGATGTTTCTGCTGCAATAACGGTGAAGTTTGTTAATCCGATTACTGAAAATAGACACAGCATAGCTGTGGTGAAACATAAAAGATTTCTCTTGATTTTGTTCATTCCTCGCTCCCCTTATAAAATTTTCATACCCTCGGACTTTTATACTACATAAAAACTGTGAAATGTGGAATGTGGAAGGAAAAAGGTAAATCTTCCGAAGGAAAATTGCTAAGTGGATTTATGCAGAAATCATGGGTTACCAAGATAACATAAATAATGCATAGATCTGGGTATGGAAAAGATTTTTTGATGCCAAGAAAAAGTGGAAAAAAGAAATATCTTGGTAGAGCTGCTTCCAAGCACTACCAAGATATAAAGAATAGTCAACATATATTGGTACAACAAGTTTTGAACACTACCAAGAAAACAAGAAAAGCAATCGTATCTTGGCACAACAAGCTATAAACTCCTCACCTACTATATTCCCTCAGCCCATAATAATAGAACTTCCTGATCTTCTCCTTCAGGGATTCCGGCTCGATTACGATGGCGTCGCGGCCGAAACGCTTGAAGTACTCCTCAAGCTGGAGCTCGGGCCAATCAAAGTAATAGAGGTCACCTTCAATCTTGGAGACAAGTGGGCGGTTCTTGGTGATTGCCTTGAACTTTCTGACGCCATAAGGGTTGAGGCGTATGACAGCCTGCACGGGCAGACTCACAGAATGAGGGCTACGCAGAGCTTTTTCTCGAAGCTCATCCTGAATGTCCGGATTAAGCGTGAACGTGTCGGAGCTGACAAAGACACTTCGAAGCCTGGAGATGCGGAAAGTCCTGTGCTTTTTGGCGCGCCTGTCAAAGCACAGTAAATAGTTGCACTGCTCCTCCTTGGAAGGCGCAATGATATAGGGCTCAACATAGTAAGCCTTGTTGTCGCCGGAGGTTGTGGTTGTGAAAGAGAGGACCCGGTGCTCCTTCAGTGCCCGCGAAATATCCTCATAGCTGTCCTTGAAAATGATGGACTCTCGCTCGCTTCGTGGAATGGACAAGTAAGCATTGAACATGTCCTTGAGGTACTGTGAGAGGGACGTTTCCGCCAACATATTGTTCTCGATTATCTTCAGAATTTCATAGGAAGAGCCGCTCACAGTCAGGGTGAGCGCAGAGTTTTTGCCGCTCTGGTGGCGGTCAGCCTTAATATATGTGCTCACGATCTTATCTGCAAGAAAAGCTGCATCCTTCTTACTAATAGAAGAAAGCTCGCTAAGATCCTGCATAATATTCGCGAGCAGCGCCTCGCTGTCGTGCCTGTACTGATCAAAGTAGTTCACAATCAGCGTCTTGAGAAAAGCGTTGAGATTCACGCTTTCGTCATTCTTGGTGAACTCGAAGAGTTCAGCGTCATTTATAAGTCTTGATTTTGTATCCTCTGAAAGATAGATTTTATACTTTTCTGTCATATTGCACCTCTTTTATGGGGATGTATATTACATCATAAAAAACATATATAAACCATTTATAACATTATATTGGGGTCGCAGAAAAGAGTCAAACTGCATCTTTTTATCTCCAATACACTGCGCTATGATTAAGTCACAACAAAGACAAAGCCAAGTCACAAGTGGCCTGGCGAGTCACAAAGTCAAGTCACAACAGGCCTGGCGAGTTACAAAGACACAGACAGCAACTAACTTACAGGATAGCTAAGAGGTGAAGCACCGGATGAATAATCCGTGATCGCGGGTTCAAATCCCGCTCCAGCCCGGAAGGGTGTATGTGTCTTGAAAAAAAGAAGATACTAACAGCAATTAACTAGGGACGCGTTGAAAAGTCAGCTGTAGCATGATTTAGGCATTGCGGGGTAAGAGCCCGCGGCGCGTAAAAAACAGTATCTTGAAAAGCGGCTCATGGAAGCTACAGATCTGTGAGCAACAACAGGAGGAAACCAACATGTTATCATTCTTAAAGAAAGAAGCAAACATCACATATACAGAGAACGGCGCAGTTACCTATGTTTCAACACAGTCCGACTGCCTTGATCTTTTCGCAACAATAGGCGCGCTCAGAAGAGCTTCCGAGGAAGACATCATCACCAGATTCGTGAAGGCGTACGCTGAGGATGCGGACCTTGCGATGAAAATGCTCTTCTTTGCAAGAGACATCAGAGGCGGCCTCGGTGAGAGACGAGTTTTCAAGGTAATCCTTAAGTACCTCGCCGCTACAGAGCCTGAGTCTGTGAAAAAGAACATCGCGAACGTTGCGGAGTACGGCAGATACGACGATCTTCTTGCGCTCATGGACACACCTGTGGAAAAAGAAGTCATGAACTACATAGAGCAAACACTTCGCTCAGATATGAACGCCACCACTGACATCTCTCTCTTGGCAAAATGGCTCCCTTCCATCAACGCAAGCAACAAGGAAACCATAAGCAATGCAAAGAAGATCGCGAAGGCCCTTGGCATGACTGACTCCGAGTACCGCAGAACCCTGTCGGCACTCAGAGCGCAGATCAAGATCATAGAGAACAACCTCCGTGAGAAGGACTACACCTTTGACTACGAGAAGCAGCCCTCCAAGGCGCTCTACAAGTACAGACAGGCCTTCATCAGGAATGACGGCGAGAGATATCAGGCTTTCATAAATAGAGCGCAGGCAGACCCTTCAGTCATGAATACAGGCGCGCTCACACCTTATGATGTAATCGCACCCGTGATAGACAGAAGAGGTAAAACCTTCAGCGTGGAAGAGAGACAGGCGATGAACGCTACCTGGAACGCGCTCCCGAACTTTGCGGGCGCGGAGAACTCCCTCGTAGTTGTCGACGGCTCGGGCTCAATGTACGGCTGGGACAATCCCACACCGGCAGCAGTTGCGCAGTCACTTGGCATCTATTTTGCAGAGAAAAATACAGGCGCTTTTCATAATCACTTCATCACCTTCTCGGCGAACCCGAGACTCGTGGAGATCAAGGGATGCGACATAGTGGAAAAAGTCCGCTACTGCATGCGGTTCAACGAAGTCAGCAACACTGACATCGAAAAGACCTTCATGCTAATCTTAAGAACTGCCGTAAACAACAAACTCACGCAGGCTGACATGCCGGAGAAACTCTACATCATCTCCGACATGGAGTTCGACTACTGTGCTAATAATTCCGGAATGACCAATTTTGAGAACGCGAAGGCGCAGTTTGCAAGATACGGCTTCAAGCTTCCCCAGATAGTTTTCTGGAACGTGTCGAGCCGCAATCAGCAGCAGCCTGTAAAAATGAATGACCGCGGCGTGGCGCTTGTATCAGGCTGCAATCCGCAGATCTTTTCAATGTTAAAAGACGGCGATTTAGAACCCTACAAATTCATGATGAGCGTTCTTTCATCGAAAAGGTATGAAAGAATAGCCGCATAGCCGGGACCCAAAAAAGAAAACAGCCGAGAGCGTGCAATACTCCCGGCTCTGACAAAAAGGAAAAAACCAATGAACACAATAGAGATCAAAGGAAAAGTAAACACTGCTCTTTGCTTCGCTAAGGTGATCGAGGACGAGGCAATCGAGCAGATAAGAAGAATGTGCGACTACCCCATGACCGAGGGCTCCAAGATCAGAATCATGCCCGACGTCCATGCCGGGAAGGGCTGCACAATCGGAACCACCATGACCATCACAGACAAGGCCGTGCCCAACGTCGTGGGCGTGGATTTGGGCTGTGGCATGTACACAGTTAATCTCGGAAAACAGAACATCGACCTTGAGAAGCTTGATATGGCGGCTTTTACCGTGCCTTCAGGAAGAGAGGTCTGGGAGGGCAGAGTCGAGAAATTCGACTTAACCGAGCTTCGCTGCTACAGACAGCTGAAAGACACCAAGCGTCTCGAGAGATCCCTCGGGACACTCGGCGGCGGTAACCACTTCATCGAGGTGGACAGAGCTACTGATGGAACCCAGTATCTCATAATCCATTCGGGCTCCAGAAACTTAGGAAAACAGGTCGCTGAGCTCTATCAGACACTTGCCGTGGACCTTGCAAAAGGTATAGGAGATTATCTCGAGGCGAGGGATGAACTCATAAGAACCTACAAGGAGCAGGGCAGAAGAAGCGAGATCCAGGCTGCACTTAAAGAGCTCTACCATAAAAAGTATGTCGAGTTTCCGTCAACCATGCCCGAGGACCTTTGCTACTTATCGGGAAAATACCTTGAGGACTACCTTCACGATGTGGAGATATGCCAGAGATTTGCCAAGAGAAACCGCGAGAAAATGGCCGAGATTTTACTTGAGAAAACCGGTCTGTCAGGCGGGGAGTCTTTTCACACGATACATAACTACATCGACACCGACGAGATGATCCTAAGAAAAGGCTCAATCGCAGCCCACAAAGGAGAGAAGGTTCTGATCCCCATCAACATGAGAGACGGATCCGTGCTTGCGATCGGCAAGGGTAACCCTGAGTGGAACTACTCCGCACCCCACGGCGCAGGAAGAATCATGTCCAGAACCGCTGCGAAGAACAACCTATCCATGGAGGAGTACAAGGAGTCAATGAAGGGAATTTTCACATCATCCGTCTGCGAGGCGACAATCGACGAGGCCCCCATGGCCTACAAATCCCTTGACGACATCATCGACGTGATAGGGGAGTCGGTGGAGATCGTGGACGTCATGAAGCCGATCTACAACTTCAAGGCCTCAAACTGATATGTGCATAAGCCGTGAAAACTGAATAATGAACAATATAGGCTAAGCAATTTTGTTAATTGTTTAGCCTATTTCTCTGATGCCGGCGTAATTTATAATTGTTTTTGTAGCGTTAAGTCATGATTCTTTTTGTGACATTGGGGGAAATAAATATGAAGAAAAAGAGACGTCTGGTTTCTATTGTTTGCGCTGCCGTTCTGGCACTTTCAGGCCCTGGGGTTCTAGGGGCCGGAGATTTCACTTTGACTGCTCATGCAGAAGAGGAAGATCCGTACGAAATAGGTTTTTCTGATTATGCTATTGGAATTGCGAATGAATTTGGCGAGATAATTGATGAAGATACTATCTGTGATGGAGAAGGCCCCACTTATTCTGCAGTGTTTATGGATGAGGAGCTTGAAAATACCGTTTCGGATCCTGAGTATGAGTGGACACTTAGCAAGGACATACAAAAATATCTGTATATAGATGGTTCTGCTACCGGGGACACCATAGCTATTGCTACAAAGGAAGATGCTTTGCGGCAGCTTGGCGGCGAGGTATGTGCGTACGGAGAGCTGACTCTGACTGTATATAGTGATGATCTGGAAGAGCCCCTGGTGAGGGAAATTTCAATTAATTTTGCATTAGACGCGGCGTTCTATATTGCTGACGCGTGCCGAGTAAGCACAGAATTTCCGACACGCACTGTAAAAATGGAAGTTTCTGACAACATAGATCCAGACATGATTTCCTGGGATCTTTCCGGAGATTATGCAGATGACATTTTTTCTGTGAGCAAAACAGGTAAGGATATTACTGTAAAGCTGATGGATGACGCTGCAAACATTGTTGCTGAGAATGGCCTTGATAACGATGATTGCGGTTATCCACTTTATGCGGCAGATATGGAATTTTATTTGGAATCAAAGACCGGAAAGACAATGATGAACCTTCGCACTATGACTCTTGAATTTTATCTGGAGGATTTGTATGAAGTAACCTACTCTCCGGAGGAATTGTACTTTGTCAGAGGTGTTGCCGCAGAGAAGACAATTACGGCAAATATCAAGAACGCCGGCTCCAAGAACATAACTTACAAATGGTCACTGGATGGGTATGATCCGGAATCTGAGAAATGCTTTAAGATAACTCAGACTAATTCCAAAACCGTAAAGGTGAAATATAACGGCTATGCTTCAGAAGATGACTGGTTTGCTTTGCTTCTTGATATTGAAGTAAACGGCAAGCCGAAACCGCTATCCAAGGATACTGGAATCAACCTTTCTGATACGGAAGAAAAACCTAATAACAACGAGGAAGAATCGGGCTCCGGAAATAACGGCGAGTCCGGCTCAGGAAAAGGCGGCAAGTCAGGTTCAGGAAATGGAAAAGAGTCCGGTTCAGGAAATAGCGGCGAGTCAGGTTCAGCCAATGGAGGCAAGCAGGAGAATCCGCCTACCGTTCAACAGAACGAAAACCAGAACAATGACCAGGCTAAGAAACCCAAAGATATAGGCACACTGATTGAAGTTGCCGGCATGAATAATTACAAGTTTGTAGTTACTTCCAATACTGAAGGCGCTGCAACAGTAGCTTTCGCGGGATTAAAAAATAATAAGAAGGACAAAAAGCTCACAATTCCGGCAACTATAACGGATGAAAACGGCATTATGTATACAGTAACATCTATATCCGCTAAAGCCCTTAACGCTAATAAGAAAATCACTAAGGTCGTAATTCCGGAAACAGTAACTCTCATTGGCAAAAAAGCCTTTTACCAGTGCTCAAAACTTGGCACAATAATCATTAAATCAGAGAATCTTACCATAAGGGACAAGGCCTTCGGAAAAATTAAGAAAGGTGCAACCATCACTATATACGCAAGCAAGAAGTTGAAGTTTAAAAGAATGGTGAAAAAGATAAAAAAGGCCGGAGCCAAGAGTGCTGAATTCAAATACGAGAAAATTATTGAGTGTTATAAATAAATACGATTGCATTGGAAGGGGTCCTTTCTATTTTTTTTGCAGGCGTAGTTCCTGGCTTCTTACTAATTATCTTGGTATTGGAAATGGTAATAGTAATGGAATTGCTGTATATGCCAAGATAATTCTTATTTTTGTTTTTTCTTGGTAATGAATTGCTATTTTGGAACCAAGAAATTTTGCCTTAAGCGAATATCTTGGTTGTGGTCTAAATAAGCTGTACCAAAATATTTCTTGTTTTAGATTTATCTTGGCAATAAAATAGCTTTTTCGTGCCAAGATATTCTTGCTTTCACAAATATATTGGTAGAACTTGGATCAAGTCATACCAAGATATATCGTGCTTTAGATTTATCTTGGTAATGAAATGACTTTTTTGAACCAAGAAATATTATTTTTCACGAGTATCTAGGTATAGCCCATAACAAGCTGAACCAAGATATTTCTTGCTTGAGCTATATCTTGGCATTTGGACGTGCAAGGAGTTCATAATTGAATTCGATACTTGAAAAATGATTACAGAGTGATACAATTACATTGTGCAAAATATAATACAATTGTATCTTTTTATGCCTACCATTGGCGGGCCAAAGCAAGCGAAAGGGGAATTATTAAATGGAATTCAGTGATGTAGTAAAGAATCGTTATTCATGTAAAAAGTACGATACCAGAAAAGTTGACAGAGCTAGACTTAATACAATTCTTGAAGCAGGGCGACTTGCTCCCACAGCAAAGAACCTGCAGGAACAGCATGTATATGTAATTGAGTCGGAGGAGAATCTTGCTAAAATCGATAAGGCTACTCCGTGCCGCTATGGAGCACCAACAGTACTCGTTGTGGCTTTTGACAAGAACAATGTGTTCACATATCCCGGCGGCAAGAGAGATTCAGGCATCGAGGACGCGTCCATCGTGGCAACGCATCTTATGCTTGCTGCAGCAAATGAAGGCGTCGACAGCTGCTGGCTCAATTTCTTTGATCCTGATGAGCTGGCAAAAGACCTCGGCCTTCCGGAGAACGAAGAGATTCTGATGCTCCTTGATCTCGGATACGCTGCTGAAGGTGCCGGCCCGCTCGACAACCATAACAGCAGAAAAGAATTGTCAGAGACAGTTACATATATTTAAGGTAGAATGTATGCTTGAGAGTATATGTGAATAATGTAGGTTAATGTGTATGAGCTATGAAAAGCTGGTTAGGCTTTTTGTAGCTCATTGTTTTTAAGACGCGCCTGAGCGCAGGGGTATCTTGGAGCTGTCCCCTTACCAAGAAAATGTTGTATTCGTAAGTATTTTGGTAGTGCTTGGATCAAGTTGAACCAAGATATTTCTTGTTTTAGATTTATCTTGGTAAGGAAAGGGCTTATTTGTGCCAAGATATTTTTGATTTGTTTATATCTTGGTAGCAGCTGGAACTAGCTGTGCCGAGATATTACTTGTTTTGGTTCTATCTTGGTAAAGAAATAGAATTTCTATGCCAAGATATTTTTGTTTCCACAAATATCTTGGTAGTGCCTAGAACAAGCAATACCAAGATATATCTTAATATAGACTTATCTTGGCAATTAAATAGAATTTCTGTACCAAGAAATATTTGTTATCACTAATATCTTGGTAGAGGGTCGGAATATGCCATACCAGGATACATTAAAAAAATATAAAAGCTACGAGGAAATGGTAATTAGTCGTCGAAAAAATGTTAAAATATTAAGAGTTGGATTTACGGACTGAAGCAAACACTATAATGAGGGGAAATAAATGTCGGAATACTACGAACCTCAAATAAATATATCATCACCAGAGACTCACAACACCATGGGTGTGATAGTTGTGCTCAAAGAGAAAGTAGATGGTGAGATTCTAAGGCAAGTGGTAGAGGAGCTTAGAGAGAGGTTCCCTTACTTCTATGTGAAGGTAGGGCGCAGAGGCGGTGGCCAGACAACAGAAGAAAACAGAGCCGGTGGTCAGCCAACAGAAGCAAGCAAAAATGGCCTGACAACAGAGCCAGCCGACCTCATCCCCATCCCCAACGATCTTCCGATGACAACACGTAACACCTGGGAGCCGATAAAACTAAACTCAGCAGAGTCAAACTATCACCTCGCGGCCTGGAAATACGAGAATAAAAGACTTGCATTTGAGATAGATCATGCCCTGACAGATGGGGCGGGGATCATGCCTTACATAAAAAGTGCAATGTATCTGTACCTCTCGAAGGCGACCGGGAAGACCTTCAATTCAGAAGGATTCAGGCTGCCCGGCGACACGATACCCGAATCAGAAACAGGAGACCCCTTCAAGGACATAGATTTCACAGAAGTGGAAGAGCCATTCTACCAAAAGAAACCAATCACAGATTTCCTGCGCCTGGTCAATGAACAAGACTATGAAAAGAGAGTATTCTACCTGAAACTCCCGGAAGAACAAATCATGCAATATTGCAGGGACAAAGACGGAAGTCCAAACGTGTTCTTCTCAGTTATGCTGGCGAAAGCGGCAAGACGATATAAAACGAATGATGAAAAGCCGGTCACTGTTTCTATATGCACCGACCGCAAGGCAATCCTTGGAAATCATGACAATTACCGCATGTTTGCGGGGGACTGCAGACTGGACTTCCCCAAGAACAGGGACTTAACCGACATTACTAAGGCTTGCACAATAGCCCGCGGACAGGTGATGCTGCAGATTCAGCCTGAAAACGCGCTTTATGAGATCAAGCAGATGAAGCAGATGCAGCAGACGCCACCCGCACCTGATATTTCGTTGGCGAGCATCTGCGTATCCTATGTAACCGGCAGAAGCTTTGGCCCGCTTGATCCCTACATCGAAGAGATATATGTCGTGACAGCCCTATCCAAGATTACAGACATCCTTTGTGAGATTACCTGCATCAACCACAGCTTCTTCATAGCCTTAATGCAGCCGTTCTCATCAGAGGAGTACTATAACTGCTTCCTGAAGGAACTAGATGAAGCAGGAATCCACTATGAGGAACTATCTAGCGAACCCCTGCGCATCTGCGGAATCTAGCAACAAAACAGAATCGAGCCCCGGCACACTAGTCCCAGCCCAAAAAACATAACCCAATAACAGGACATAACCCATGAAAACAGTAAACGTAGTAGCAGCCGTAATCTGTGACGACTACAAAAACAAAACAAAAATATTTGCAACCCAGCGTGGCTATGGTGACTTCAAAGACGGCTGGGAATTTCCCGGCGGAAAAATCGAAGACGGCGAAACCCCGGAGGATGCGCTTATAAGAGAGATAAAGGAAGAACTTGCGACAGACATAGAAGTGCATGACCTCATCAGCATCGTCGATTACGACTATCCAACATTCCATCTGCATATGCACTGCTTCTTTGCAACTGTGAAAAGCGGAGAACTCTCACTTCTCGAGCATGAGGCAGCAAAATGGGTAACCAAAGACGACATAGACACCCTTGACTGGCTACCGGCTGATGAAGGACTAATACAAGAAATCAAAAAATATATATGAAGAAGTACTTATACAAGAAAAAATTCTTATGAGGAGGAATTTGTAATGGATATTCAGTACTTGTTATGGCTTCAGGAACTTAGGAACGCAACAGGCGGCACTTTTGACGAATTTTTCAATGCGCTGTCGAAAATCGCGGTGGATGTAATGCCGTTCCTGCCATTCATCATTTTCTGGTGCGTGGACAAAAAGTGGGGCTATCGCTTCATCTACACGTTCGGCATCGCAAACGTGGTGAACGGAATTCTAAAACTCACGGTATGCGCATACAGACCCTGGATCCGCTCCGACCTGATCGAACCCGCAGGAGACTCCAAGACTGCCGCAACCGGGTATTCTTTCCCGAGTGGACACACCACCGAGGCGACATCTGTCTATGGCACAACGATAGCGTGGCAGCATAAAAAGAGAAAATGGCTGGCCTATGCCTGCGGCATCCTGATCGCGCTGACCGGATTTTCAAGAAACTTCCTGGGCGTACATACCCCGCAGGACGTGGTCGTTGGCTTTGGTGCAACTTTGATCATCATCCTTGTATACGGAGTTGTTGAGAAGAAAATCGAGGGCAATGAAAAAACTTTGGACATCCTGACTATCGTCGGAGTTCTCGTGGTTATAGCTTCCCTTATCTACATCTCGGTAAAGTCTTATCCCATGGACTATGTGGATGGCGAGCTACTTGTGAATCCGAAAAAAATGATGAACGACACCTTCAAACAATGCGGTGCATTTTTCGGACTTCTGTTAGGAAGCTATATTGAACGCCATTATATTCACTACGAGATTCCGGAAGGCTCCAAAAATCTTCCCATTCTCGGATTCATCGGCTTCATGATCGTATTTTCCTGGAAAGAATTCCTGGCACCTGCAACAATCGTTCAGGCCCTCGGCGGACACTGGGGACACTTCATCTCAAGAGCCATCATGTGGTTCTTCGTTGTGGCGATCTGGCCGATTGTTATCAGGAAAAATTCGAATGCATGACACAGATCAGGCGAAGAAACAAATCAAGTATAAGAGAAAATATGTAGCAGTAACTGCATTTTAGAGAGGTACACATATGGAGCGAAAATTCCCCAATCTTACAAAGCCGATAACAATAGGGCGGACGACTTTCAGAAACAGAATGTTCTCAGCGCCCATGGGAGGAACCGACATCGCCAACGACGGATGCATAGGACCTAAATACATTCCACAAGGCGCTCAGGATAACAGCTGACGGCGTTATCTGCGATGCTTCAAGAGTATCAACAATTACCAACGCGGTTTACTGGGGATACCACGTAGCTCTGGATATCTAATCGAGTTGACTATACTTGCGGAAAATCATGTTTGAAAATGGTATTTTGGCGATTTATAATGTAAATAAGTATTATAAATCGCCAAAACTATGTTATAAGAATATGTTTTGGCGCAATATGATCAAAAGAGGGCGCTTATGAAGATAATTGGAAGAAAGCATGAAAAGGATGTATTGCTGCAGTGCCTCAAGTCAAAGAGACCGGAATTTGTTGCCGTATACGGCAGACGAAGAGTAGGGAAGACATACCTGATAAGAGAGTATTTCAATCAGCAGTTTTCGTTTTATACCACGGGTCTTACGGATGAAAAGACTAAAGGACAATTACGTGCCTTTAATGAGAGTCTCAAGACATGTGGATATGTGAGTAAGACACCTCCTAAGGACTGGTTTGAGGCATTTGCATGGCTGAGAGAATTGCTTGAAAGTGATAAGGTGTATCGCGAGCCTATAAACAATAAAAGGGTGATATTTTTGGATGAACTGCCATGGATGGACACGGCACGGTCTGACTTTAAAAGTGCTTTGGATTATTTCTGGAACAGCTGGGCATCTGCCCAGGAGGATCTGGTGCTGATCGTGTGCGGAAGTGCGACTTCATGGATAATAACTAATTTATTGACTTCCAAAAAGGGATTTCATAACAGGGTTACAAGACGTATTCATTTAGTAGCCTTTACACTGGCAGAATGTGAGAAACTTTTTGAGATGAATGAAGTGGTCATGACCAGGAGCCAGATGATCGAGAGTTATATGGTGTTTGGTGGTGTTCCGCATTATCTCAACCGCCTGGATCCGAGGCTTTCTCTGGCACAGAATATTAATGAACTGTGTTTTAAGGAATATGGAGAGCTTCATAATGAATACTATAATCTGTTCCATTCGCTGTTTGCTAAGCCTGAAAAGCATATTGCCATCCTTGAGACTTTGGCGAAAAAGAAAGAAGGCATGACTAGGACGGAGCTTTCAAAACAAAAGGCAATAGGGGGAGGATCGGTACTGACCAAGAATCTTCGTGAGCTTGAGGAGTGTGGATTTATCCGTAGGTTTTCCAATTATACAAAAGAAGAGAATAATGCTGTTTACCAGCTTATAGATCCATTCACTCTTTTTGCCATAGCGTTTATAGAAAATAAGAAATTTGATTCATGGAATGAGTATATAAATTCTCCGGGATATAATTTCTGGAGAGGTAATTCTTTTGAAATAGTATGTCTGAATCATATTAATCAGATAAAGGCTGCGCTTGGAATAAGCGGCATTGAGACAAATGAATTTTCCTGGAGAAGTAAGGAAGGAGATAAAGGCGCTCAGATTGATCTCATAATATACCGCAAGGATGGTGTAATAAACATCTGTGAAATGAAGTTCACTAACAAAGAGTATATGCTCGATAAAAAAGAATATGAAAAGCTCCGGAATAGAATGGAGAAATTTCAGGATGAAACCGGAGCAAAGGAAGCAATTCACATCACACTTATTTGCGGTAATGGTTATAAGCAAAACGAGTACTCCGGAATTGCTCAGAATATAATAGTTGGGGATGAGCTGTTTGAGGATTGATGAAGACACTATAACACAATACTTGGAGAGATTTAAATGATTCATATAGGCTGTCACTTATCGGTTACAAATGGATATGAGGCCATGGGCCGTCAGATGCTGGAGTTTGGCGGAGACACCTTCTCGTGGTTTACGAGAAACCCCAGGGGAGGAAAATCGAAGGATGTAGATCCTGCAGACGTCAAGGCACTTGAAGAACTCCTTTCTGAAAATAGATTCGGAAAACTCGTGGCGCACGCCAGCTACACCATGAACCTCTGCTCGGTAAATCCCGACACGAGGGCCAACGGCCTTGATATGCTGAAAAAAGATCTGGAGAAAATGGAATACCTTCCGGGGCAATATTACAACTTCCATCCCGGTTCACACACAGGACAGGGAGCGGAGGTCGGAATAGAGCAGATAGCGGACGGCCTTAACAAAGCTCTGTGGCCTGAGATGCAGACCACAGTCCTTCTGGAGACCATGGCAGGAAAAGGCTCCGAAGTCGGAAGAAGCTTCGAAGAACTAAAGAAAATAATTGACCGCGTGGACCTCAAAGACAAAATCGGAGTCTGCTTCGATACATGCCACACCTGGGATTCCGGCTACGATATCGCGGCTGACCTTGACGGAGTCTTGGATCAGTTTGACAAAATAATCGGCCTTAGCAGACTTAAGGCAGTTCACTTCAACGACAGCAAAAACGAGCGCGGCTCAGGAAAAGACCGCCATGAAAAACTCGGTCAGGGAATGGTAGGCATGAAAGCCATGAAGAGGTTTGCGATGCACCCTGCTTTCGAGGGCCTCCCGTTCATCCTGGAAACCCCTAATGATGATGAGGGATATGTGCAGGAGATAGCGACCGTGAAGGGATGGTTTCAATGACAAAAGGCAGATTCATCTGTATAAATTTCTTAAATTAAATCAGATGGGAGATAGGTATTATCAGCGGAAGAAACCGAAGCGGAACCTGAAGAAACAACACCCAATACTTCCACATCCTCCGACGAAGACGCCTACGCAGACGTTCTCGATGTCTACTACTACGAATTAAAGAGCCAAAAGACCTACGAAGACTTCTGGATGACCAAGCCTTTTAATCCCATGGCGACCTATGCCTATTCCAAAGACGGCTATGACAAATCCGGATCCCTGGAATACACAGGTTATGGCTTTGAAGGCCTTAACGGTGATGGAGTGGATGAACTCATTATCGGGAACATGTCCGATGATGGAAGGCTGGACAAGATGGTTTATCTTATCGGCACGATTCATAATAACGTTCCCTATGGAGTTCTGACCAGTATGGAAAATGGGAACTATTACATCTGCGACGACAACAAAATCAGTTATGAGTGCCGCGGTAATTTCGGTGAGGATTATAAACTCTATCAGTTTTCATCTGATGGAACCGCTACAGAATGCATAGGCGGTATCTCGAGTTACAAGAATTCAGATACAGGAGAAATCAGTTACAAAACAACAGATAAAAACGGAACCACCGTTGATGAGATTTCCGAAGAAGAATTCGAAACGGAAAAGAAAAATATCCTGGTAAAAAAGTTCAGATACAGCTGACACCTTTTGCAAATTATAATCCGAGAAATCCCGAGGATGCTATCGGCGCAGACTGGGATACTGTATTCGGAAAAGGATTCAATTCCTGGAATGAAGGTTATCTTGCCTACTATAACGAACAGCTGAAAGATTATGACAACGGATTATCATACGCTCTTATATATGTGGATGTCGATGATATTCCGGAGCTCGTCATCGATACCGGAGTTGAGGCCGGAGGTTGCCAGATCCTTACATACTATGATGGCGAAGTTACTGTCCTTCAGACAGCCAGAATCTACTTCACATACATTGAAAAAAGCGGCCTTCTGTGCAATTCCGACGGGCATATGGGCTACTACTATGATTACGTATATAAACTGGATAAGGGAAAATGGACTTCGATATTCAGCGGAAACTACTATGAATTCGAGGAGACCGATGAGGGTGAAGTAATAGATTACGACGAAGAGACCGGCCGATACCGCACACTTCACTATGAGATTGACGGCGAAGAAACGGATGAAATGACCTGCCTTGAAAAACTGGGCGAGGTATATGACATGGGACTTGCAAAGGTACCGGAGAACTATTTTGGCTCAGATGAGTTGCCGGCATATATATGTGAGAATGAAAACTAAAACAGTTAAAAAAGCCGTTTCGCATATCGTTGCGAAACGGCTATAATTTATTTTACTCTTACCTTTTTGATTTTACTCCAGTTAGAATAAACTTTACCATTATCAGTATTTTTAAATGAACGCATTCTTACAAAATACGTTGTTTTAGGCTTGAGTTTCTTTACTGTCACATTTGTCTTTTTTGCACCTAATGTTTTTGATTTAGCTGAAGAAAACTTCTTTGAAGTATCATACTGTACTTCATATCCATCTATGGATGAAGCCTTTTTAAAAGTAACAGTAAATTTCTTTTTAGCTGCCTTTAGAGATTTGATCTTTACAACTTTAACTGTGTCATCAACTTTTTCCGAAACGGTCTCAGCCTTTTGGGCATCATTGGTTGAATCAACAGCATCATTTTTCTGAGAGGCAGAGCTACTATTCTGATCGCTCTGAGCATTAGCATTACTATTGCTGTTATTTGAACCGGAGTTTGATTCCGTACCGGTATTTGTATCATATACTGTGACTAAAATTGTATCTGATAAAACTCCATCATGAGACACAACAACAATATCTGCAGTACCGGCAGAATGTGCTGTTATAACACCATTTTCTGAAACAGTAGCAACCTTTTCATCACTTGATGAGTAGCTAACCTGCTTATCATAAGCGTTCTCAGGATTTATGTTGATGGAAGTGGTAAGTGTTTCACCAACTTTGAGTTTGCTCGAGGATTCATTAAATGCTACGTCCTCAACTCTTACTCCCATATCTATCGTTTTATCATAAGAAGCCATTACAGTTTTTGTGGAATCATTTGTATTAACAAAAACGAAGTCTAATGTGTAATAATATTTTCCTCTGGCATTATTGTTGGTTGAAATATCGCAAGATACCTCGATTTCGACATCAACAGATGCATATTCCAATTTCAGTCCATGAACCTTAGACAGCGAACCTTCAGATTTGAGAGGGATGTCTTTTTCAGTACCATTAGGCATCACATATTTTACTCTGCCCTCTGTTGTAAGATATCCATTATCCGGTCTGCGATAGTTCTTATAACCATATGTTATTACAAATTTGCCATTTTCCAAATCTATCGATGGCTCTTCCAAATATGTTTTGACATATTCAAGGCTATTTACTACAGTTACAACACATGAAGCAGAAGCACCATCATCTGCAGTTGCTGTAATTGTTGCCACACCGATATTATTGGCATATATATATCCATTAGAATCAACAGCTACAATATTAGAATCACTGCTTGACCATGTAACATCAGAAGTTATTACTCCATCCCTTTCAACCTTTGGGAAAAATCTGGTCATTGCGCCTTTTCCCATTCTATAAGTAGATGGATCTAAAGTAACATTTGTTTTGGGAGCAGCCTGGCCGGCTACTTTGCTCCAATAGGATTCCTTGATTTTATATATCGTAAAAATACAATTTCCGTACAGATATTTATTGTAAAAACTTGATGAAGTGTTCAACTGAAGCTGCTTGTCATTATGCCATATTGTGCCACTTGAAGTTCCATCTGTGATTTCAATAGAGCTACTACTATAATCAAGAATTATAAAATTGTGGGTAACACCCTCGCTGTTATGCGCCCATACGATATCACCGGATTTTGCATTATTCTCACGTAAAAACTTATACAGATCATTGCTTTTGCCGGAAGTTGAATTTTTATCGTATTGTCCGTCATAATAATCAACACCAAAGACATTTTTCCATACATAATTAACGAAAGCAAAACATCCGGATGCTTTTCCTTTATAGCTGACAGGATAGCTTCCATTTAATCCGTTTACGTAATTATTAATTGCATTAATTACATTTTGATTTCTTCCGCTTGCAGCTCTTGAGTCAAAGCCATTATTAGCTAGTAGAATATTAATAGTCATAATTACAACTAATAATCTTGACAGCAACACATTACTTTTCTTCATAAATTTACCTCCCTTGTATAAAAAAACACGTCCCAGAATAGTCATAGGACGTGTAAATATCAATATTTTGAAGCAAAATTGTATAATTGTATATCTGCTCAAAATTTTATTGTAATTATACCCCCTATCAACTTTTCCTAAAAAGATTTTAATATCAAAAATTAAGTTACGCAATTATTTTTTGGCCAAAATATAAAAATTTTATAAACAATGTTACAGTTCAGACCCTGGCTTGAGATAAGAAGACCGTTTCGCTTGTCTAACTGCTTGATTATGCCCATGGTGTGCTCCTTTCAAAGATACATCGTTACGTTATGGTTATATACCATAACGATGTAAATGCAATAGCAAAACCCAGAAAAAGTCAGATTTTTTCTGGGTTTAAGACCATTTTGATATGTGATTTTTAATCGTTAGGGTTGTGTGTCAAGCTAAGGTCTGAACTGTAACACTACCTATTGCTGTTGTTGAATCCTGCCAAACCGATGTAGCCCTCTTTGTCCTTGTAAGCAATGCTTATGCACGTGATGTTTGAAAAATTAATGGTTCTTCCATTCTTGAAGGATGGTACTGATTTTCCATTTTTCGCCTGGTAGTGAGACCATTTTTTATTTTTTAAAAGTTTATATCCATTTTTCATGGTTATTTTTAGAGCCTTTTTACCTTTGATTTTTTTATATCCAAAGTAGTAATAACCACGTAAGAGTACTTCTGATTTGTTAAAAATATTCTTGTAGTTTTTCCCACCAACGGAAACGGACTTGAAGGGATTTTCATAATCGACAGCTTTAATGCGTGCCTTTGAAGTATAGTGTTTGTTTTTATAGTCACATTCTACGGTTATGACTGCTTTGCCGGTCTCCCCCATGTCCATATTTAGATAAGGGGTATTGCTTGAAGACATTTCTAGTGTAACATCACATACAGATTTGTTGGAACTTGTAACTTTTACATTACTAACACCTTCAAATGCCAAATAGGAAGGGTAATAGGTGTCGTCTACACCTGCATTAAACAAACGTTTGTCCAAAGATGATATGCCCTCTTCAACAGTCATTTTAAGAGCTTTGTCATATTTGCCTGCGGATGCCGACTTTGGCACAGCAAGGACGAGTGCTGCAAAGAGCATCAGTAGTGCCATGAGTTTTAGTGCTTTTTTCATTTTTCTCCCTCCGTGAAACATTTTTTATACTATGTAATATTTTAGTACATTGTTTGCAAAATAACTAGTAAAGCATCGACGAAGATAGCGTAAATTGTTGCAGGATGTGGAGCTATGGGGGATTGTAAAGGAGTTAGAGAATGTACCATTACCTGCAAAAAATAGAAAAAATGCCGATATGGGTAAGTTAACTTCTTGAAAGAGCTATGTATAAATTTTATATTTTTCAAAGAACAGAGATAGATGTAGAGGAGCCAGAAGATGGAGTTTAAAGTTGGTGTAGGTAAATCCGATTTTAGAGATATCCGAGAATCCGGTAATTATTACGTTGATAAGACCGAGATTTTATATGAGCTTGTGCATGATACTGATAATGCGGTAAGTTTATTTACCAGACCTAGAAGATTCGGTAAAACATTGATGATGAGTATGATGGAAAACTTCTTCAATATTAGGAAGGATAGTCATACTTTGTTTGATGGTCTTGATATCTCTGGGCATCAAGACTTTTGTAAGACTTGGATGAATCAGTATCCGGTTCTATTTGTCTCCTTAAGAAATTAAAATAAATAACAAGATTAGGTATTATGTGAGCTCTCAGACATATGATCTGAGAGCTCTTTTTGACATTGGGATTTAGGTTAGATTAGCTTATAATATTGGTATCGTGATTATTGAATATCTTATTCTGAGGAGACGAGTGATGTCGGATAAAATAAGTGCAGAGATAAAGAGATTATTTGTGATTCGTGTAGGTTTATGGATTGTTGCTTTTGCTTCTACGGCCTACTGGATCTATTTTTCAATAAAACTGCATATGGATGGAATCTTTGAGGAAACAGAATATGCTACCCTTCTGAGACCGGTTCTGTATACATGTCTGATTATTTCAATTGCGGCGATCTGCATCAGTTTTGCTTTATATCGTCGGAGTCAGAAGCTAAAAAAGGATAATTCTGTTTAAGGATTGGGCTATTGTATTTGGAAGGAGTGAGCTTCGGTGTTAAATGGCGGAGGGGCTTTTTTACTAAGGAGTTTTATACTACGAGTATAATAGACTGCTAAGTATATCGGTGTTACTATATGATATAGAAAGAGATAAGCGGAGCAGACAGAAGGCTCCCGGAAAGGAAAGAGACATGACAACAATTAATCGCATGTATTGCCTGAATAATGAAAGTTATGAATCAGCACTCCAGTATAAATATGAGTGGGGATTTGATTTCATGCGCTCATTTAAAGATAGGCAAATGCGAGAAAGTGTTGTTTTAGCACGGATCCAAAGACAATAGGATCAGAGCAGATAGATAAACATGTTTTGCGTACCGCTTACCTTTGATGAGGCAGGCGGTATTTTTTTGCAGAAAGGAAAGGAGATCAACATGGTTACAATTCCTGCCATTGATATGGTGGCAACCGGAAAAAACATAGCAAAGTTGCGTCAGGATGCCGGATTGTCTTATCAGTGGTTTTAGGTGTTCCTATGGATGACATTATTGTTATTGATACCGGTATTCAGGCGCAAGTCAGCGCCTAATATAAAATTATATAGTGGAGCTGTGAGTAAACATGGCTCCGTGCACGGTCCCCTAGTCTAAAGGTTAGGACACAGCCCTTTCAAGGCTGGGATACTCGGTTCAAGTCCGGTGGGGATCATTTTGGGTAGGTAGCCTAGCGGCGAAGGCAGGGGTCTGTAAAACCCTGACAAGAGAAACAGCGTGAGTTCGAGTCTCACCCTGCCCACTATTAGTAATCTGTCACTACATAATACCAGTTGCCACCTAAGGACTCTACGGATACAACAGGATGACCGCTTTCATTGTCTCGGATCTGTTCCTCGCCGCCATCAGCATACATCACAATTCTGGAACCGGATAGCATCCCTCTGAATTCCCAAAATCCCACTTCTACGCCATCTTTGCCATTCTCATAGACATAGACAGTTCCATCACTTGATGCCCTTTTATACTTGGCAGGCAGGTTGACCAGAACTGATGATCCGCCAATTTCTCCGCTAGCTATTTTGTCCACCACTTCCTGCCTCATTGGCGTAAGGCGCATGTAGTCAGCCTTTACTTTGACTGCCCCAAAAGGGAAAAGGGAACACACAGAGTATGTTCCTATAAGCAAAACCAATGCCAGGCCGCCCTGAACTGTCCTTTCTCCCTTTAAGTCTTTAATGATTTTGACAATGCAAACAATCAGTATGATTAAAAGTATTGGGTATACCAATAGTGCGAAAATAAATAGGTTATCAAACAGCGTGTCACTCCACCAGCTATTTGCAAAACAAAGAATAAAGAAAATGACAGCCCATAACAGACTATGTCTACTTTTCTTTTTTTCCATCCTCGGTTCCTCCAATCAATAAATTCATATTGTCTCTATTATTGCTGTAAGTTCTGACATAGCATCGTAAGAACCCTTGGGATCTGTATACCCAAGCCCGCCATAGTAGGAGCAGGTATTGCCGCTCTCGGTCACAAATACAAGGCGCCATGCATAGTTTGCGGTGCTATCAGGATCGGTAGGCTCATCTACAGGTATTTTATTCCATTCATCCAAATGATGTCTTTCTGCAAAGGTTTTTAATTCCTCTCTTACCCCGTCAGGAATATTGTGAGCTGTCAGATCGTCAACATAGAAGACTCCCTCTGTAATATCAAAAACAGAGCTCTGTGCAAAGGTACCTTCGTTAAAGTAATAACCTATCTTAACGATAGCATCACCTTTTTGTACGGATTCATTGGTATCTCTGTAGATGAAATTGTACATTCTGGTCATATCAGTATATTGATATATATCAGCGGTGTATTTGTATATTTTCCAAGCGTCTTCTCTGGAAGCAATCTGTGTATCGAGAGAAAAATCGGTTACAAACTGTATGATATCCATATTATCAAAGTCAGATGCTTCGAAGCCATATGTATCAACCATAAAATCTATATAATCCCACTCTGTTTTTAAAACATTGCCATTCATTTTTACTATAGCAAGGACACTGGTATCTTCTATCTTATCGCTGTGGTTTATGCCGCTTCCTCCGTGAATAAGTCCGATAAAATCATCCTTTGAATAGGAGTACTTGGTACCTGTAAGGCTTCTGACCGGTATGAGTGCAAGTAGTGAAAGTGTTGCTAATATTAGTATATGTACCCAAATGCGTTTTTTCATGATTCTCAATGTCCTCCGGATAGTGGTCTATATATATGGAACAGATAAGAGGAGGTAATTGTTGCAGGAGGTGCAAATCAGTGCCGGACCGATGCAGAGCTGACTGGGGTATTCTTTTGTCCATTTGCATGGCAGTTAGAGTATAATATTGCTAGCAATTTGTTAGGAGAAAAAGATGGAGCATATGGTATGGCATTGGCACACGATGAAGAGGTTTTTCTATGCTGGATGAAATGTGCAGCTTGCCAATTCAAGGGGTGAGCATCAACTGGGATAAGATTGATAAACGGAGCTATTTACGTGGAATAGAAGCTATCAAGGATCTGGATTATCTTTCTTTTAACAAGAATATAACCATATTTGTTGGAGAGAATGGCAGTGGGAAATCGACCGTGCTTGAAGCAATTGCTGTAAATTATGGTTTTAACCCGGAGGGTGGGACGAAGAATTACAGTTTTTCAACCTATGATTCACACTCCGAATTGTGCGATGCGATAAGACTTTCGAGAGGTGTGAGCAAACCGGGATGGGGATATTTTCTTAGGGCTGAGAGTTTTTATAATGTGGCGACGGCAGAGGAGATGTACAGCAGGGAAGATCCAAGGGGAATACGTCAGCAGTTTCATGAGCGTTCTCATGGTGAGAGTTTTCTCCAATTGGTTCAAACAAATTTTAAGGGGCATGGCTTATACCTTTTGGACGAGCCTGAGGCTGCTCTATCGCCACAGAGACAGCTTACACTTCTTATCGAGATAGTGAACTGCGCCAAGGAAGATTCGCAGTTCATCATGGTAACGCATTCGCCAATCCTTCTTGGTATACCCGGGGCGGAAATTCTGAGCTTTGATGATGGTCAGATACATCCGATCGAGTACGAGGATACGGACAGTTATCAGATTACAAAAATGTTCATAGAGAACAAGGAGCAGCTTTTAAAGAGACTTCTGAGTGAGGAGTAAGTGAAGATATTTGGAGAAAAAGATGGATTTTGTAATTAAGCATTTTAATGAGCTAAGCACAAGAGAGCTTTATGAGATTTTAAAAACAAGATTTGAAATATTTGTTACTGAGCAGGAGTGCATTTACCAGGATCTGGATGACAAAGATCAGGACGCAATCCATGTATTTTGCTGGAATGATTCGGGAAGAGTTGCAGGGTGCCTCAGAGTCTTTTGGAAAGATCATGATGATACCGCAGGCGTCGCACAGATTGGCAGAGTAGTGACTCTGGAGCATGGTAAAGGCATCGGAGGAGCAATGCTTCATAAGGGAGTCGATATAGCTATAAACAGGCTTAAAGCACAGAAAATATATCTTGAAGCCCAGGAATATGCTATTGGATACTATGCAAAAGAAGGCTTTGAGGTGGTTTCTGATGTGTTCATGGAGGATGGAATTCCTCATGTGAAGATGGAGCGTATTTGTAATATTTTTGAGTAAGAGAAAAAATAGTTAATTTTTCAAGAGGAAGATCATATATGTGGGAAGCAGAAATTGGAAAAATCAAAGAGGAGTTATCTCGATGGGGTGATGAAATAAATCCCCCTGCTACAGAGAGGGAATCAAAAGATTAGCGGAAGAAACCAAGAAGCGTTTTCAAGTAGAGATTCCTTCTGAGCATATAGACTTTTTGAAGGAAATGGATGGCCTTGAATATAACGGATGCATGATATATGGAGTAGATGAGGAATTACTTGAAGAGATTCCAGATAGAACAGTATATGGTCTACTGGAATACAATGATATGCGATCTCAGGGAGACAAGGAAAAGAGATTGTATATTGCCGAAAGTGAAACCTTGCTTTACATATATAGTTTTGAAGATAAATCATATTATCAGTTAGATAATTTTCTGTACAAGAAATTGAAAAAGTACAACTCTTATGCTGAAATGATCAAAGACATCATTAAAAAGTGTATAGAATAATAGGGCGTCTTTAAAAGATGCCCTATGCTCTTTCATCCTCCCAGATACTCTATATTTTTCTCTACTATATCCATTGAAAAAACTGCCCCATAAAAGGACAGGTACAACTCCCACAGTTTTTCATTGGATATGATAGTGCTATTTTCAAGCACAAGTATGATAAAAGGGACGCCAAAGCACCTAACTTTGAGTCCTGTATCGATGCAGCCATTCCGTTTGTAAAAACCTATGCGCCTTGTTTGCAGCGCTTTAAGGTCGCGATCATTAGTATAAGCGGGATCTTCTACCTCAAGGATAACAAGCCCGGCTTCTGACATATATTCACGAAGCATCCTGATGATTTCACCGCCAAGACCTTTATTCCTGTGCTTTGGATAAACAGCAAGATAGTCCACAAGGTAATTCATTCCCTGTTTCACAAGGAATGTGTACCCGATTATCTCAGAATCATCATAAATCCCCAGACACTCATATATTCCATCATCAACAGCTTTGAGAATGACCGGGAGCTTTTTGAGCTCATCCTCGATAAAATCGTGAACCAGACGCTCCTGATATATAGTTGTGATCTCAGCGTTTTGTAGCTTTTTTAGTTTCATTTGATACAATATGTTCTACCCCACTATGTTCCTTCTGGAGATACTCCTTCATAAATGTCGGAAAAGCTCTGTATTTGTCCAGTTCCGAGATCGGAAGCCAGTACATGTTTTCTTTAACTCCTTGAGTATAGCTGTCACTTTGAAGTTCTTTGGTTCCCCTTGGCTTCATAAGGAAATACATTGCTATCTCGTGACAATCCATTCCTTTTAAAGAGCCTTGATTCTCGGTAAAAAAGTTTTCATGAATCACAGCAAGGCGATCGATTTCATAAGCGACGCCGGTCTCCTCCAGCACTTCTCTTTTCACGGCATCTTCAGCTGTTTCTCCTATGTGAACAGCGCCTCCGATAGAGTAGTAATAATTATCAATTTCATTTCCTGCAAAAAGAACACATCCTTCTTCAACGATAATAGCCGCAGCTCGATATCTGAACCATTTATTATCATTGGAAAAGCCACAATCATAATCCATAGTAATAAGCTCTTCTTCCATATAATTCCCTATTAAAGTATAAAACCAAATACGCATACAGTAAGGCAACCAATACCAAATAGTATGCATAGTGCGTCCTTTAGCGTTCTGGTATACATTTTAGCCTCATTTTAATGTGGGTTCAAACCCAAAAGTAAATGAGAAGACCTTTTTAATGACTTGGTACCCATGATTTGAAAATTGATGGGTACCAAATGCTCGAAAAAGCCTTTTCATTTACAAATCACATACCCCCTTTGGTTATTTGCCAATTTGCTCTACCGGTGGAGTATAATATTGCTAACAATTAAGTTTTTCATAATGAAGGAGGTTAGGTATGGCAGACATTGCGGAAATCATCAAGCAGATCAATGGTAACAAGGAACTGATGGCTCAGATTGCGAAGGCTGATCCGACACAGGCAAAGGAGCTGTTCAAGAAAGCAAACATCGATGTCAGTGAATCGGACATCAAGATGGTACAGGCAGCAGTTGCTGACGGAAAGCTGGATTTGGGAGATATCAAGAATCTCGCCGGTGGGTTATTTAAAAAGTAATAGTGTTTATGCTGAGCGGTGCTTCGTAAGAGGTTCCGCTCTTTTTAGTTGAGGTTTTTTAACCCATTTCTGAACAGCCACCATTAAGACAGGACATGCATGTATGAATTACATAGAGTATGCCTATAATTACGATAATTATCTCAATGACAAATAAAATTGTAAGTGTTTTGGCAAACTTACTTCCGGGATACTTTTCCATCGCAATAAGTGCAATTACAAAGCCCGCTATAAGCAGGAAGCAGGCTACTATTGCTACCTCTGTAAACAACATTAAATTGCCGATAATCCAACATGCAAGGGCAGCTATACACAGATCTTTGCCGCCTTCATTATTTTCATCACTTGAATTAGGCATAGGACTCGGATTTTGGTAGGTGGTTTGCCCATCAAAAGGTTATTCGTTGGCCCATTTACACGGCTGTAGAGTATAATAGTGCTAACAATTTGTTTTAGGAGTAATAAAAAATGTGGAAAATGGATTATGAATCAGCAGCAAATCATTGGATTTTGAAGGATAAAGAATCAGTACATATGGAGAAGGCTGCGCTTGAGGAGAAGATTGTTAGTTTTATAAAAGGACATAATACCTGTGCGCTCGCAACGGCATCCTCGGAGATGGTGAGAAATACGCCTATTGAATACAACTATGTGGATGGTGATTTTTATTTCTTTTCAGAGGGAGGTCTTAAGTTCAAAGGGCTAAAAGAAAACAAGAATGTTGGGCTGGCGATATTTGAATCATATGGCGGATTCGGACAGCTTAAGAGCCTTCAGGTAGAGGGCATTGCCGGTATGGTGGAACCTTTTTCCGATGAGTATCTGAAGATAATGGAACACAAGAAGATTCCGGTTGATGTCATGAAAAAGCTTCCAGAGCCTATGAATCTCATCAAGGTTGTGGCTACGAGTTATGATTATTTGGATTCTGATCTGAAAAAAGACGGCTTTGGCAGCAGGCAGCATATGGAGGTAGCACGTTGATACAGATATTCGGTACAAAAAAGTGTAATGATACAAAGAAAGCAGAGCGATTTTTCAAAGAGCGCGGCATAAAGTTCCAGTTCGTTGATATGAAGGAAAAAGGCATGAGTAAGGGCGAGCTCACATCAGTTGCCAGTGCCAATGGAGGCATCATGAACATGGTGAATCCTGATGCGAAGGATAAGGATGCCGTAGCCCTTTTGCAGTATATCGCTGATGAGGACAAACTGGAGAAGCTTCTTGAGAACCAGCAGATCATCAAGACACCGGTTGTAAGAAATGGAAAGCAGTCCACACTGGGGTATCAGCCTGATGTGTGGAAGAAGTGGGAGTAGCAATTAGATTTTCATAAAGAAGGCCCTGTGTTGCGACTAGAAACGCGACACAGGGCATATATTATTTTACTTTGATATTCTTGGTTTTACTCCATTTTTGCTAAAACCTTCATGGCTACCATTTTAGCATGTTTCTATGTGTCAGGCATAAAATAGAAAGGTGAAAAAAGAATATTTTGCCATATGAATGTTTGACCTGATTCATAACGTGATAAAATATGGACAGAAATGCTTGATGATAGTGGCCGGGGAGGATTGAAATGGTAAACGAAACAGTAAAAGAGTATCTTATCAGCAGGAATTTTGGGGACAGATTAACGGAGCATGCTGAAACCATCGATACAGTTGAGCATGCAGCTCAGCAGATAGGCTGCAGCGAAGCAGAAATTGCAAAGACGTTATCTTTCATGGTTGAGGAGAAGCCTGTAATCGTTGTAATGGCCGGAGATGGGAGAGTTAATAGTTCGAAATTCAAAGCGCAGTTCCACACAAAGCCTTCAATGGTGGCAAGGGACCTTGTTGAAGAATTGACAGGCTTTCAGCCCGGAGGAGTATGTCCTTTTGCAGTAAAATCGGGAGTCCCGATCTGGCTTGATGTTTCGATGAAGCGCTTTGAATATGTTCATCCGGCGGGTGGGAATGAGTTTACATCCGTTAAGCTTTCCCCTGATGAACTTGAAAAAGCTGTCGATGCAGAGGGATGGTGCGACGTATGTAAAGGCTGGTATGACGAGGCTTGATTTGAAAGAGGAGAAAAAATGAAAGAAGTGCTTGAATTTAATCACAAGAAACAATGCGGACTTTGGCTCATGCTTATAGGAGTAGTTTTGATTATCTCCGCAGTTTTGGGTGGGAGGTTTCTTGTTAATCCTTTTGTGTTTCTTATTGGATATTATGCCTGCTTTTTTGGCGTGAATGTGAATAAAAAGCTTAGGAAAAAGCTTTCACAGGGGAGCATCTCAAAAGTACAGATAAGGATGATTTACATAAGTATAGCGGCGCTGTTCATTCTGATGTTTGCTATAGCAGGCCCATTTATCCCCGGATGGCATTGGAGACAGATATGGCTGGGAGTGCTTCTGGCAACAGCGATCCACTTTTTGCTTTGGTTCGTTGTTCATGGCCCGAGCATGATAATGCTTGGAATTGTATGTATCATCATAGCTGCAGTCGGGTATATGAATCCCGGTATTCCTCTTTTGTGGATTGTTGTAGCTGATGCGGCTGTAAAAATAGATTTTGGGGTGTATTTATTCTTTTTTTCAAAACCATCTAAATTTGGGGCGGAAGCACAGGTATCTGGGTTATGATCATTCGTAATCTTCCGGAAACATAATGATATCGCGGATCATGGTAGTGATGAAATCGCGACATTTTCCGCAGCCTGTACCACATCCGGTCGCTTTCTGGACTTTTTCATATGTATCTGCGCCATTTTTTACAGCATCGAGAATTTTGCCATAATTAACGTTTTTGCAGGAGCATGCTATTTTTTCTCTTTTCATATCAGATATCCCTCATCCAATAATAATAGTGTCTGTCAATTACTAATTCTAGCACTCAGGACACTCGATACAAATATCAGTTTGTACTATAAAACTGTGAAATAGCAGATGTTTTAGCTAATAAAAATATTGGCAGAACGGATATAGTTGTTAAAATTAGTCTGAAGGAGGCCAATATGGCCCTGCTTAAGAGAGGAATCATAATATTCTTTTTAGAGGTGAAATGACATGAAAGACAAAGTATTTGCATACATTAAAAAGAAATACAAAGTATTGCCCGAATATCCATGGCGTAAATATGACAGCAATGCAGTGTTCCGACATGCTGATAATAACAAATGGTTTGCTCTTGTTATGGATGTTGGAAGGGATAAGCTGGGGCTTGTGGGAAGTGATTCTGTGGCAGTTATCAATCTGAAAATTGATGATATGTTTTTCAGAGATATGCTCGTTAAGCAGGACGGAATTATGCCGGCGTATCATATGAATAAACAGCACTGGATAACGGTTCTGCTCGATGGGACAGTACCGGAGAAACAGATTTTTGATCTGCTGGATGCAAGCTATATGGCGACAGCATCTGCAAAGAAGAAGGCAAAAATGCGGCCTGCTAAGGAATGGATTGTACCTGCTAATCCCAAATATTATGACATTGAGGCCGCTTTTGAAGCATCGGATGAGATTGATTGGAAGCAGGGAAGCGGGATTATCAAGGGCGACACAGTCTTCATGTATGTGGGAGCTCCTGTTTCTGCGATTCTTTACAAGTGTAAGGTTACTGAGGTGGATATTCCTTATGACTACGAAGATAAGAACCTCAAAATAACAGCACTTATGAAGATTAAACTTTTGAAGAGCTATAAACGTGATGAGTTCACTTTTGATAAGCTTAAGTCAGAATACGCAATTTATGCGGTAAGGGGACCGAGAGGGATTCCTAACAGTCTTAGTGCCGCACTAAAGTAGGTTTTTATTAGAGATTGCCAGCTATACAGCTTAATGTTGAAGTGGTTTTGTGTTTTATGGTTTTTGGTGAGCAACATATTGTTAGTGGGATTTTAATGCCACAAAATTAGAAAATGTGAAAAGCGGTAGTGCAAATCAAGATGAAAAATCTGCTGCAAATATAACATTTCATAATTGAGGTAGTGAGTTTTAGATTAAAATGTCTGCTGTAAAAGAGAAACCTTCAAATAGCGGCAGAAAACTGATACATAGAGAGAATGCCGGATTTTTTCGATATGTAAATTGTGGCAGAAGATTGTGGTTAAAAACATCTACCGCAAAAGGTACTCAATGAAATATTGGCAGTTTTATTCTTGAAAAGTGCTCGATAGCTGAGTCAAAAACAGATATAAGGTAGTATAGTTTGGAGGAGACAATACCATGTCAGAGATAGACAGATTAAAAGAAGTGGTTGAGAAACTGAGGGCTGAGGATGGCTGTCCGTGGGACAGGGCTCAGACTCATACGAGTTTGAAACCTGAGTGTATTGAAGAAGCTGCTGAAGTCATCGGTGGAATCAATATACTTGAAAAAACAGGAGATCCTGAGAACCTCAAGGAAGAGCTTGGGGATCTTCTTTTACAGGTCATGTTCCATTCTGTTATTGCGGAGGAGGAAGGCCTTTTTTCATTTGATGATGTAGTAAAGGGAATCTCTGATAAGATGGTAAGGAGACATCCGCATGTGTTTAGCGGTGTGACTTTTTCATCAGAGGAAGAACTTCACAAAGCCTGGGCTGATATCAAAAAGGCAGAGAAGGCCGGAAAAGAATGGCATGCTGATTATCTCCCGGAGGCTTTTAAGGAAGCAGGGGAGTTCATTGAAAAGGCTAAGGAAAGAAAAGGGATATGAATTTTGTAAAGCTGATGCAGTCTGAGGAGTATGATTTCCTTAGAACTAATGAGAGACTTGGAAATAGAATAATGCTGCTGGGACTCGGTGGCAGCTATGCATATGGAACTAATAATGAAAACAGCGATATAGATTTCAGAGGCGTTACATTGCAGATGCCGTCTGATTTATTGGGGCTTACCGAGTTTGATCAGTATGAGGATGATAAGACAGATACTGTTATCTATGGTTTCAACAAGCTGGTGAAGCTTCTTGTGGAGTGCAATCCGAACACATGTGAGATGCTGGGGCTTGATGATGATCAGTATCTTATTATGTCTGAGCTGGGACAGGAATTAAAAGATAACAGCCATATGTTTTTGTCCAAAAGAGCGATAAAGACGTTCGGCGGTTATGCGGATTCTCAGCTTCGAAGGCTTCAGAACGCGATAGCAAGGGACAGCCTTCCGCAGAGTGAGAGGGAGAAGCATATCCTGAAGTCTGTTATGCATGCCCTTGATGATGTGAACAGAAGATATTATGGGAAAACTGAGGGCGGACTGAAGCTGTATATCGATAAGGCAGAGAATCCTGAGTTTGATACAGAGATATTTGTAGATGCAAATTATGAGCATTTTCCGCTTCGTGATTATGAGGATGTGTGGGGAGTCATGCGGAGCGTTGTGCGAGACTATGACAAGCTCGGCAAGCGCAACAAAAAGAAGGATGACAACCACCTTAATAAGCATGCAATGCATCTGATTCGACTTTTCATGATGGCGATTGATATTCTGGAAAATGGCGAGATTATAACGCACAGGACGAATGACCTGGATACACTGCTCGCAATTCGAAGGGGCGACTTCATGGAGGCGGATGGATCCTATTCACCTGCTTTCTTTGAGATGCTTGATGAGTATGAGAGAAAACTGGATGAGGCTGCGAAGAAAACAACCCTTCCTGATAATCCTGATATGGAGAAGGTAGAAAGATTTGTTGAGCGCGTAAACAGATACGCGGTTACAGGGGAACTTACATGAGAGATATTTTAAAGGAAATAGATGAAAAGCTTGATGAAATCGAGAAGACTGAGAATGTGAAAATTCTGCATGCGGTAGAGTCGGGCAGCAGGGCATGGGGGTTTGCTTCACCTGACAGCGACTATGATGTCAGGTTCGTTTACGTGCGTGATGCAAAGGACTATCTGAGACTTGATGAGCCAAGGGATGTCATAGAATGGCAGCTTGATGAAGTACTTGATATAAACGGATGGGATCTGAAGAAGGCGCTGAAGCAGTTTGCCAGGGGAAATGCCACTTTGTTCGAGTGGAGCGGATCTCCGATAGTGTACAGGACAACTCCTGAATGGGCCAGAATTGCGGAGGTATCGGGCCAGTACTTTTCTGAAAAGTCCGCGGTATATCATTACTATGGGACCGCAAACCATACATATCAGGAGTACCTAACAGGTGAGATGGTGAGATACAAGAAGTATTTTTATGCTCTTAGGCCTATTCTTGCCGCGATGTATATTGAGAAGAATCACGCAGCACCACCGGTTTTGTTTGATGATCTGTTAAAGATGGAATTGTCACAGGAACTTAGGTCTGCAATTGACGAGCTTCTTGAAATCAAGAAACGGACAACGGAAAAAGAAGAGAATCCCCAGCTTCCTGTAATCAGGAAATTTATCGAGGATGAAGTGATAAGGCTTAAGAAGATTGCCGATAATATGCCTGATGATCACAATAATGACTGGGGCAGTTTAAATAGTCTGTTTAGGGAAATAATAGGATAAAAAATGTAAAATGAAAAATATCCATGCCACTGTATTTTAGGAGCATGGATATTTTTTGAGATTGTAAGGGTGTGTTATCTCTTCACTTTAACTGAAGCTACTTTGCTCCAATCTGAATACTTCTTTTCATTTGAAGTAGGATAAGAATATGCGCGGATTCTTACGAAAACTTTCTTTCCTCTGTACTGCTTGGGAATTGTTATTTTCTTTGAATTAGCGGTTCCTTTTGCTTCACATTTTTTAATTGTGCTGTAGAAAGCTTTTCTATCGGAAATCTCAATTTCATATCCGGCAATATTTCTGTCTGTTATTTTATTCCAGTTTATAGATACTTTGCCCTTCTTTGATGCCTTAGCCTTGATTTTATTGAGCTTTACGGTTGAAACATCTGTAGATAATCCGGATTTAAGCTGGAAGGTATAAATGCCTGCGTAGTTGGAACCGATTCTTAAATAATAGGTACCGGCATTTAATGAATGAGCAAATTCATCTGAACCGCTACCATCTGCTACATAGTTTCCGTTTCCGTCCTGTATTAAATAATTGGGAGTTACTCTATCGGTGAGTGAGGTTAAAACCAGCTTTACATCACATGTTGAAGGTGCTGTAAATTTATACCAGTCATACTTTTCAGCTCCGGAGCATATCATACCTGTATATACTGTTCCGGATAATGATGGAATGATGCTTGCTGTTTCGGGAATATCATTATTTACTGTTTCTGTTTCGGGAAAGCTTTCGTTTTCAGGAGTGAAATAGAAAGTAAACTCCGGTGCATAGTCGTTACAATAATAGTTGCATACTCTGACGGAATACTGGCCGGCTCTTAGGTATCTTGTAAAATCATCAATTTTATACCAGCCATTACTGTCATCAAAAAAAATACTGTTATTGTCCTTGTCACGAATTTCAACGCCTTGAATTCTGTCACTGATTGTATGAAATGTTAATCGTCCGGAAGAGGGAATCGTCATAGTGTAATAGTTATTACGAATACCCTTTTCAAGCTTTATGACTTTATTAAGCTGCATCACTTCACCTTCACCAATCGGTAAAGTAACTGCCTTCGCATCAAGTGGTGACAACCAAATGCTGCAAACTGCTGCCAGCATGACAAATTGCATGCCAAGGAAATTTTTTAAATTTTTCATTTAATCCTCCATAATAATAAATACACACTTAATCAAAAACGCAACAGTTTGTGATTATAGCACGTTGCCATAAGTTTAGCAATGTATGATTTAATAATTTGGGTTTTAGGACTAAGATTTTTGAAGGAGTTGCTGATGGAGCTGATAAAGATCAGATAGCTAATGCGATAAGGAAAGCCTTTTTTAAATAGCTGGTCTATCCTTTTTGAACTTAATAATTACAAAAACAAGGGCAATGCATAGGCACAAAATATGATTTAAGGGCTATTATTGGTCGAAAAATTGAACATCATATTTGTATGTGTTATAATTTCAACGTTCGTTTTTTACGAAACATGAGGGGACGCGTTTGCAATATTTTGTGAACAGAATAATAGAGAAAAGGGGAAATCGTATGAAAAGAGTTTTAAAAAAAGTTACTGGGATTATTATGGCTGCTGCATTCGCAGTGAGCGCATTATCAGTTGCCAAGGTTGACGCTAAGGCTACTGCAGCAATCAACGCTAATCAGGAGTATAAGCTGACACTTGGATATGATGAGAAGGCAGAATACACATTTGTTACACAGCCTGATTGTACTACAAGTGTTACGGCTTGTATTGTTGGAGGAAGCAGTAACACTGGATTTGCATGGATGAAGTTAACTGTTGATTATTGCAAATATGATTCAGTTTATGTCGATAACGAAAAAGGCGCTGCATCAACAGGTACATTTGTATTTGCTCCCGGAAAGACTGCTACTCTTACTTTTAATAGTTCAAATGTAGGTACTGCAAAAACTATAGATATTGCATTTACTGTTAATTCTACTCCTGTCAGCAATCTTGAGAAGGAAGGCAATAATTCACCTAATTCCGCTACTAAGATAAAGCTTAATAAGACATATAACGGTGTTGTGTCATATGCTGATTCTGATACAGACTGGTATGTTTTTAAGGCACCTAAGACAGGTAAATACAAGTTTTATGTTGTAAATGCATTGATTGACGGAGGTAGCTCTGTTTGGTGTCACGGTTATAAGTCAAAGACAAAGAATGACAGCGATTTTTCTGCTTATTTAACCGCAGGAGACGGTTGGAAGAATTCTAAAAAGATAAAACTAAAAAAAGGAAAGAAGTATTACATCAAATTTAGCAGCACCGGCCATAAAGCTGTTCCCGTACAGATCAGAGTTAAGAAAGTTAAATAATTGTTTTGATAATATCAGGGTTTGCTTTTAGCAAGCCCTGAAATTATATTTAAGGAGAATATGTAAACATGAAGAGAGCACTTGTATTGTAATTAGTATTTGTGCTATATTCATCCTTCGAGGGGACAGATATGCAAACAGTATTTGGGGCTGTTTGGATAAAAAAAAGAAGTTTTAAGGGGAAATCAAAATGGAAAGAAACAGAAAATCGTTGGTGTGGGTCATCGCAGCTTTTCTTTGCGTGGCTCTTTTCTTCGGATGTTCATCCGGGAATTTCAAGATTAAGGCAGAAGCTGCCTCCAGTGCAACTTTAGTTACCGGGAATAACTTTAATAAGGCACTTAAAAAATTTGTAAGCAACAAGGTTTCCAGTTATACAGATGAAGATGAGACTATTGAGCATGTCATTTTTATGGCCAAGGGATCCACTCCAAATAAAAAGCTGCCTTCAAAGAATATTGGGACTGCAAATAATTCGGTTATGGCCTATTACGATAGTGAAAAGAAAAACGTATACATTTATTCTGCTGCAAATACCATATTTTTAAATGCTGATAGTGCAAATATGTTCTATGGATATACGGCAGTAAAAAGTATCGAATTTAATGGAAGAATAAGCACTTCCAGGGTAACAAACTTCAACGATATGTTTGGATTATGTCACAAGCTGGAGGTCCTTGATGTAAGCAACTTTGATACATCAAAGGCTACAAACCTTTCCGGTATGTTTAATCACTGTGATGTGTTAAAAACGATAGATATCAGTAATTTCAATACATCAAAGGTAACTTCAATGCATAGCATGTTTTTCTGGTGCTCTGCAGTTGAAAAATTGGATTTCAGTAATTTTGATACATCAAAGGTGGAATACTTCACTCAGATGTTTGTAGGATGTTATGGATTAGAGTCACTTGATCTTTCAAGCTTTAAAACTTCAAATGTTACTGAAATGTATAGGACTTTTGATGGCTGTAAGAATCTCAAATCACTCGATCTTAGCAATTTTGATACCTCCAAGGTTACCAATATGAAGTGGATGTTCGAGGGATGCTATAATCTCGAGAACCTGAATATAAGCAGTTTTAATACATCAAAGGTTACAGATTGCACAGAGATGCTAAATAGATGTGATAAGCTGAAAGTACTTGATGCACCTAAGATTATAGGTAAGGCGATAGCTCTTCCCGGCGAGTTCGGACTTGATAATAACAAGGATGGCAAGGCTGATAATGCAACTGTATATACAAAGCTCGCAGTAAAAAAGAGCGGAACAAGTAACAGATATATCAACCTGAAGAAGGAAGAAGAAAAGAAGCCGGAAGATGGTGCAACATTAAATACAGGAAAAAGCATAAATTTAGCACTTAAAAGATTCGTAGACAGCAAAATTTTAATTCATTTATATGATGATAAGACTATTGAGCATGTTGTGTTTTTGGCAAAGGGAGTCACTCCGGATAAAAAACTGCCTTCATGCATTATTAGTACCGGTGATAATCGGGTTACGGCCCATTACGATAGTGGAAAGAAAACCGTATACATTTATTCCTCTGCCAAGACAATATTTTTCAATCCTGATAGTTCAGACATGTTCTATGGATTTAATGCATTGAAAAGTATTGAATTTAATGGAAGAATAAACACATCCAAGGTAATGGATTTCCATAATATGTTTATGGCATGTAAAGGGCTGGAGGTTCTTGATGTAAGCAAATTTGATACTTCAAATGCTGTCAACCTTGCTTCTATGTTTGAACACTGTGATGTTTTAAAAACAATTGATGTCAGTAATTTCAATACATCAAAGGTGACATCAATGTTTGGTATGTTTGCCAAGTGTTATACAATTGAAAAGCTGGATGTCAGTAAGTTTGATACATCAAAGGTGACAAATTTCGCGCAGATGTTTGATGACTGTTATAAATTAAAGTCACTTGATCTTTCAGGTTTCAATACTTCCAATGCTACAAACATGCGCAGTGCATTTAATTACTGTTCTAATCTCAAATCACTTGACCTTAGCAATTTTGACACATCTAAGGTAACTAATATGGCGACGATGTTCTTGGGATGTACTGGTCTCGAAACTCTGAACATAAGCAGCTTTAACACAGGAAAGGTTACTGATTGCGCAGGTATGTTCAACTTCTGCGGTAGGCTGAAAGTAATCGATGCGCCCAAGGTTATTGGCATGGAAATAGAACTTCCGGGTGAGTTCGGACTTGATAATAATAAGGATGGCAAGGCTGATGATGAGACTGTATATAAAAAGCTTGGAGTTAAAAAGAGCGGAGCAAGTGATAGATATATCAACCTGAGGAAGGAAGAAGAAAAGAAACCGGATCCTTCAGAGAGTGGCGAATCAGGGAATGAAGGCGGATCCGAATCAGGAAATCAGGGTGATGGCTCTGAATCCGGCAAGCCGGAGGATAAGCCAACACCGACTGAGTCACCGGCTCCGATCGATACTGCAAATCAGTCAAATCCTTATGAGCAGGCAGCACAGGCTTCCAATCCTGCAACACCTCAGGTAGAAGCAGAAGCGGCGGAGAAGATCGACGGCAAGCAGAAGAGAACATCAATTACAAAGCTTACCGCCGGCAAGAAATCAATCACAATTGCCTGGAAAAAGCAGACCGGTATTAAGGGCTATGAGATCCAGTACACCACAGACAAGAATTTCAATAAGGACGTAAATGCTGTAACTATAGTTAAAGCCAAGACTACTTCAAAAACCATAAAGAAGCTTAAAACCAATAAAAAATACTACGTCAGAATTCGTACTTATAAAAAATCAGGCGCTGAAAAGATCTACTCAAAGTGGAGTAAATCTAAGAGTGTGAAGGTTAAATAAAGAACAAAAAAGAGAAAGCTACTATACCCGCGAAGATCATTATTGCTGATGCTATGCCGGTGGCTTTCTCTTTTACTGTCTCTAAGTCTATATAACGGTTGTTGAAGCGAACCGTGTCTACGATTTTGGGTGAAGCTTTACCAATGAACGCTTTGTTTGCAGAATTATTGTGGCCCATAATTTTTCCTCCCATAAATCCATAAATGTTTATAAAAACAACATCTAGTGGTTTTAAATGATTATAACCACAATATATAAAATGTTTATAAACTTGAGGAGAAAAAAATATTAAAAAAAGAGCCCCAGTCCAATGAGGACTGAAGCTCTTGCATGCGATTGTACAGATTAAAAATTTGTTCCCTTGAGCGTGTATTCAAGGTCAGCAGGTGATTCAACTTTTCTTAAAGGAATGTACGCACTTGTCGTAAAATAGCCATCACCGGAGTGATAGTTTACATAAAGGTTAAAAAGATCCTTTATAAGGTCGTCATATGTTTGCGATAAAGCCGGAGCTTGACTAAGCCGAACGGCTAATATTATACTGTTTTTAGCGTGATAAAGCCGAACGGCTTATTATTTGACATTTTTGACTGAAATAAGCCGAACGGCTAAAAGGAGTAAATATGGTCATAGCGGATACTAAAATGTTTGGAGAGGCTTTGAAAAAGCGCAGGAAAGAGCTGGGATATACACAACGCTATATTTCAGAATTTACGGGCTTTAGCATCAGTTTCATTTCTGATCTGGAGAATGGAAAGAGCACGGCTGAACTTGGAAAGGCAATTTTCCTGGCGAATATGCTTGGATTGGATATTGTGATAAATTCAAGGGGCAACAAATGAGAAAATACGACGTTATTTTGGAAATACAGGGTAGACAGGTGGTAGTCGGATATATCGAAGGGGAATCATTCAGGGAATCCGTTGGAAGATCAGCTGAAGTTATGGCGCAGGATTGTTTTTGATTATGTCCTTGGGAATACTGACGCTCATATCAAGAATTTCTCATTACTGTATAGCTATGATCTTGGAGAGAAGAGGCTTTCTCCGGCATATGATAAGTACAGCTATATACGAAGCTGCTACCAGAGAGATGTCTTCCATGGGATTTGAGAATGCAATGGATATAGGTGATAGGATACTTCATGCCAGAAGGAGTGTCTTGTAGTTTTTGAAAAAGTGGAAATAAGGAGGTAATAATGGTAAAGCATGTGATTTTATGGACATTAAAAGATGAACTGTCAGCTGAGGAAAAGGCTGAGATTAAAAAGGGGATTAAGGAAGGACTCGAGGGTCTGAAGGGAAAGGTTCCGGGGATTGTTGAAATCAAGGTTAATATCAATGGCCTGGAATCTTCAAATGCGGATCTGATGCTTGATTCTACATTTGAAGATGAGGCGGCTCTTAAGGGATACGCGGTTCATCCTGAGCACGTAGCAGTTGCGGATACTAAGGTAAGACCATATACAAAGATCAGAAGTTGTTTGGATTTTGAGGTGTGATGAAAGTGGTTATGAGCGATAATAGTATTGGACAGTGTATTCAAAACGAGATCGACAGGATATACGGAATCGAATACGGGAAAAAGACCGGCAAGGTGCTTGTGCCTGCTTTTCTAGGAGACTTCAGAAAAGTACTTGAGAATAGCATTGCGGGGGATGTTGTTTCCGAGGAGTATATGACTGAAGATAAGAAAATGCATCTGATCCTGAAAGGGCAGAAAAGGCTTGGTGCTAAGGGATATGTGCCTTTCATTGTTTCATGTATATGCAATGACAGGGAACTACTTAGCTCGGAAGTATTGTTTTTGGAAGAAATGTTATAAAGGTGCATAGATGATGTTAAATGATCTATGGAAAAACTGAGTCAAATCTATTCGATGGGGTATTAAAATGAGATTTTTAGGAAACATTATCTGGTTTGTTTTTGGTGGATTATTAAGCGCAATAGCCTGGTGGATTACAGGCCTCTTGTGGTGCATAACTGTAGTAGGCATTCCTTTTGGAAAGCAGCTCTTCAAGATTGCAAAAGTGGCACTTATGCCCTTTGGAGCAAAGGTGGTCAGAAAGCATTATCTTTGATTTGAATGGCAACTTTGATATGGTGTGTCATAAAACGGACAGCAAAATTGGTAGAATAGACCCGGATGAAATTGTAAGAAGTTTACGAGTTTATCAGGGAGGTGCTTATGTTTGATACACATCATATCTATCAGGGATTTGGGTCGGAATTGTTGTTTTCGGTTGTGATAATAATTCTTGCTGGAATTCTGGCAGTGAGTTAGGAGGTATCTCGGATATGATAACCGTTAATCTTTATTATAAGGGAACAAATGGAAATGCCAGAGCTTTTGCTGATGAAATGGAGTCATCGGGGATAGCTGATGCGATAAGAAAAGAGGAAGGGAATCTTCGATATCAGTATTTCCAGCCGATAGGGGATCCTGAGACGGTCCTTCTCATAGATTCATGGACGGATCAGGCTGCGATTGATGCTCACCATGCGTCGCCGATGATGGAGCAGCTCGCAAAGCTTCGCGAGAAATATGATCTTCATATGACAGTGGAGAGATTTGTCAGTGACGACTATGAAGGAGACGAGGGCTTCATTAGAAAGTAATGTGAAGCTCTTGATGTATAAAAGTGTAAGGAGTAAGGAAAGATGTTTTTTATAATGGGGATAACACAGGGCAGGAAGGATTTTGATTTTAACCAGTTTGTGACCTGCACTATCTGTGGGAAGTATGGACGCTTCAATGTGTTCATGACATATATGGTTTTGTCTCTTTTCTTCATTCCTACAATAAAGTGGAGTAAACGCTACTATGTACAGACAAGCTGCTGCGGCACAGTTTATGAGCTTGATCCTGAGATTGGAAAAGCAATTGCAAGAGGCGAAAATGTCGAGATCCAGCAGTGCCATCTGACACGTGTGATGAATGGAAACGGATATGTGAGTGGCTATAAAAAGTGCAGACAGTGCGGCTACGAAACGGTAGAGGATTTCGAGTTCTGTCCTAAATGCGGAACGAGGTTTTGAAAGTATAAAACAAAAAAAGATATGACTTTGTTTAGGAGAAGGCTTAAGGCTTTCTCCTATTTTTTCGAATTTTAATTTCAGGAATGAGTGAAACTTTTTGGAGAAATTCTTAAAAAGAGACAAATTGTTAAATTTAACTTGAAATAATTAAAGCGGGGGTAGTATGATGGGTGACGTTGCGTCAAAAATTTGAAAAGAAGAATGTGTTTTTTGCAGGAGGATCAAATGAAAAGAAACATAAGACTGATAATGTATGCATTATGTATGATCATGATGTTTGGGTACTCAAAGGAAGTACATGCTATAGATGCAAATCAGCAGGAAAACCAACTTGCGGTTACTATACATGCTGGTGAGGGATACTATTTTTGTGATGAATGGTGGGATGAGAATAAGACAGAATATACGTATTCATCATCAAAAGTAAACGATAAAACTGTATATAAAGTGCATAAAACTTTGAAGAATTATGTAAGGCGCTATTCACAGCATGTTGATGATAACTTTATTTTGGATTGGTACACTGATCCTGCACTTACTCATAAATTCAATCTAACAACAGAAAACTTGAAGAACAATCCTAAGATTGATTTATATGCTAAGTGGGGAAAATGCTATGAACTTGATCCTCAACTCGGAGAAGTATATGGCCTTGTTCATAATGATTATAGGTTTTTAAGCGGAGATAAAATTAAGGTTAGGGTTAAGAGAGCGGAATATGGTTATGAGCATTCTGATTATGATATAGATTATTACTATGATAATGCGTGGCAAACATTATATTCTGTAAGGAAAGATGGATTTGTTTTAACAGGTCTTAGCAAAACTCCCGATGGAGCTTTAGTCAATGAAGTCACATTTTCAAATTCAGATGAAACCCTCTATGGTATATGGGAGAAAGGCTGGAATCTGAGAATAGATTATAATGGTGGAATTTATAGCTCAGAATCTTATTCTTCGCGAAGGGTTGAGAATTTTACCATGCTTAATGGTAGTAAATTAAGCAGTGTAATAGGCAAGGACTATATCGATGACCTTATAAATAACTGTGAAAATGGTAATTATGTATGTGTTGGTTTTTCAAAAAATCCTAACGCAACTGTTGCTGAAATAGATGATTTGCTGGATATGACTGTGAATGCGGATACTACTGTGTACATGGTATGGCAGGATCCGAATAACATAACAACCAATGACAATAAGAAGACTGATGAACAGAAAAATAATCAGGCTAATGAAAAGGTAAATAATCAGAATAATAATTCTGAAGGTCAGAAAGATAGCAAGACTAATAATACTGAGACCAATAATCAGGACAATGTCAAGAACGAGACTCCGGCAGCAGTAGGAACTGTTATTAATGAAAAGACTACAGGAACAAATGCTAAGTATAAGGTAAAATCTTCAACTAACGGTTCAGCATCAGTATCATACGCAGGCGTTTCAAATAAAAATGCTAAGTCAATCACAATTCCTTCTACAATTAAAGATGAGAATGGTGTTGAGTACGCAGTTACTGAGATTGATGCAAAAGCGGTTTCCGGAAACAAGAAGGTAAAGAAAGTTACTATTCCTTCAACTGTTACTAAGATTAACAAGAATGCTTTTACAAATTGCGGAAAACTCGGAAAAATCACAATTAACGCAAACTCATTAAACAGTATCGGAAAGAATGCATTTAAGGGAATCAAATCCGGTGCAAAGATTACCGTAATCTGCAAGGATAAAGAGACTTTTAACAAAATCGTTAAGATGATGAAAAAAGCCGGTGCTAAAGACGCTAAGTATAAGTGGAAAAAAGGCTAAATAATTTTATGGGTGGTGCATATCCGGTATGCATCGCCTTTGCTAGCGTAAAGTTTTTGTAGGATTAATTGAAAAAGGGGATTTCCTTCATGGTATAGTTGATATTCGGGTGTGCAAACCTAATACAACTAGATGGAGGAGTCCCCTTGTGTTAAATAGTATACAGCATTTTATTGAGAATGGAGTACCAAATCTTCAGAAAGCATCAAAAGATTTCTCGGAGAATCCAAAGGACTTTGCAGGGTTTGTAAGCAGAGTGCGAAATGAAGCATTACAGATGGCATTGGACTACATTTCAGAGACACTCTCCACCTGCAACCAGATTCTTAAGGACAGTCCCATAAGAAGAGAAAAATGGGAAGTGGTTAGAACTGATGA
>NZ_FOBE01000068.1:0-2452 GCF_900109475.1 Butyrivibrio sp. ob235 | reverse complement strand
TGAAAGAAAATATGGCTGCGGAACGAGTTCTTCTTGACCCGCACCAAGATAATAAAAGGGCTATAAGGGCATACGAGAAAGCCGGGTCTGAAATCATTAAATCACTTCCAAAACATGAGATGTTTGAGGGAGAAAATGTAGATTGCTGGCTGATGGAATTAGCACTGTAGATTCCAGTTTGCAGAGATGCCGTTGGTAAGAGAGGTATGCCATGATACTTGAAACGAAAAGATTGATCCTCCGACCGTGGGAAGAAAGCGATGCGGAGAATTTATTTAAATATGCAAGTCATCCTGATGTGGGACCAATCGCAGGATGGGCGGTTCATACAAGTGTAGAGAATAGCCGTGAAATAATCCGGAGGGTTCTTTCAGCGCCGGAGACCTATGCTGTAGTATTAAAAGAATCAGGCCAGCCTGTTGGCAGCATTGGACTTATGCTTGGGAAAGCCAGCAATATTGGCCTTCCTGATTCAGAAGGTGAAATCGGCTACTGGATCGGAGTTCCGTATTGGGGACGAGGGCTGATACCGGAAGCAGTCAGGGAATTGATGCGCTACGGTTTTGAAAACCTGAAACTTAATAAAATATGGTGTGGTTACTTTGATGGGAATGAAAAGTCAAAGCGTGTTCAGGAGAAGTGCGGTTTTCATTATCATCATACGGCCTATAATGTGCCCTGTGCCATAGAGGGCGTTCTCCGAACGGAACACATAACATGCCTTTCCAAAGAGGAATGGCAGTCTGTCAGATAACTTCGAGTTTGTCGGGCTGAAGTTGGCGTGTTATACCGGAATATAATACCCCATGTATTGTTTAAAAATGGAATAAACGGAAGGATTATTTCTATGATAATTGATAGACGTATAGATGCCGGGAAGGCGTTTGACTGGGGAAGAACTTCTGAAGAATACGCAAAATACAGGGATGTCTATCCGAATGAATTTTATCAGAGGATTGCAGATAGAGGGCTTTGCATAGATGGACAGAATGTGCTCGATCTTGGGACAGGAACCGGCGTACTGCCACGTAATATGTACCGGTATGGAGCAAATTGGACAGGAACTGATATCTCTCCTGAACAGATAGAACAAGCTAAACGCCTGTCGGAAGACGCCGATATGAAGATTGATTTTCAAACGGTACCTACAGAAGAAATTGATTTTCCAAAAGAAAGCTATGATGTAATTACGGCTTGTCAGTGTTTCTGGTATTTCGATCATGAGCGAGTTATGCCCAAATTGGCTGACATTCTTAAGCCGGATGGAAGGCTGCTGATCCTATATATGGCATGGCTTCCCTTTGAAGATAAGATAGCAGGAAAAAGTGAGGAGCTTGTTCTGAAATATAATCCTAACTGGACAGGTGCCGGGGAGACCAAACATGCAATATGGATCCCCAATGTGACTTATGAGTATTTCGAATTGGAAGATCATGAAGAATACGATTTGAAGATATCATTTACTAAGGAATCATGGCATGGGCGGATGAAAGCCTCTCGAGGCGTGGGTGCGTCATTGTCGGAGGAAGAACTTGAAAAATGGGATGAAGAACACAGGGAATTGCTTGATGAAATAGCGCCTGAGCAATTCGAGGTACTTCATTATGCTGCATTGGCAATACTGAAAAAAATAACTTCCAGTTGAAATAAGCAAATTGGCAGTTTGTCTTACGAGGAGAGCAGAAAATGGAATATGTAATAAAGAGTTTGACTCCTGATTTGGCGGAGGATTATTTTGATTTCTTTGATAATAGGGCATTTTCAGATGGATCGCCATTCTATCCGTGTTATTGCAATGCATTCAATCTAAGTAAAGAAAGAATGGAAAAGGAATTGTATCAGAGGGCAGAGGATTATGGTAACGGACTGGAAGGCTGGATAAGAGCACTTAGGGAATCAGCTGAAAGGATGGTGCAGGCAGGAGAAATCAAGGGCTATTTGGCATATGATAATGGAATAGCAATAGGCTGGTGCAATTCGAATGACAGGATGAGCTACTATAGAACCGGTGAATTTGATCTGCATACTTTGCCTGATGATGAGGAATACACACATAACATTGCTCCAGGTGAAGTTAAGGCTATAGTATGTTTTGAAATTTCTCCGGAATACCGAGGTAAGGGAATTGCAACGCAGTTTTTACGTAGAATCTGTGATGATGCAAAGCTCGAAGGATACAAATATGTTGAAGCATATCCGGTAAAGGATGGAGAGAATATAGAAATGGCTTTTACCGGACCGTTACGATTATATGAAAAGGCCGGCTTTGAAATCTTTGAACTGTCCGGCAATACATATACGGTGAGAAAAAAACTGATTCTATAAATGGGAATATATTTCAGGATAACCGAGAAAGATGAATTTGAAGGGATAAAATATGTTTTTTGGTGTAGAAGATTTAAAGACAGATGAAATATTTTTAAAACTAACTAAAACATGTGAGGAACAACCT